>DBJWYX010000279.1:0-3685 GCA_052360825.1 Candidatus Wunengus sp. YC64 | reverse complement strand
TCGCCTTAGATACATCCTTATCGAGGTCGTACTCTAGCGTATTCAAATAACCGATGCCTTGTTTTTTTACTGACTCCAAAATCTTCGATAGTTCATGTAATTGCGTGAGGAGGTTGTTGTTGGGCTTTTCGCAGGAAGGGATAATGTTAAGAATATCGGCAATTAAGGAGTCTATCAAAGGTCGGATGCTTGATGTATCACGGGTCTCTGTCGTAAGAGCATTTAAAGGTATGGTAAATCCTGATAACCGTTTGGCTAACTCCTTGAGAGACTCAATGTCCGTTCGTTTAAGTACGTATTTCCAGGTGTTCGCATGAGGCGAGTTAAGAGCGAGTTCCGTTTCCAGCCACTTTGTCCATTCTTTATCAAAGAGTTCGTCAAAGATATCTCCTTCATCCACTACGAATCCAGGTACCACTCCTGATTCAATGGGGTAAAGACGCAGGATATATGCCGCAAAACTGTGGATAGTGCCAATAAGTGCCTTGTCAATATCCTCCAGTGACTTCTTTGCCCGGCGTTCGATTTCACCATGTGTTGTATGGTAAATATTACGGATATCTGAAAGAAGCTCTTCTGTTTTTTTCCCGTCTCCCTGTGAGGTATATCCATTGATAAATGATACAACCTTTTCCAGTTCCTGCATCAGTCGTATCTTCATTTCGCTGGCGGCCTTTTCTGTGAAGGTCATAGCGACTATCCTGAGGATGGGGCTTTCTTCCGTTTCGAATCTTTTATGGCCCAAAAGCAGATGTAACATTCGATTAACGAGAAGTGTGGTCTTGCCCGTTCCTGCACCGGCCGTTACGACTATGTTTTTATCCTGTTCGGATACGGCAAGTTTTCTTATGTCATTGTCAATGGGTTTCGACATTTTTATTTTTTTAGGAACTTAAATTTTTAGATTTGCGTTATTGACACACATATCATTTTACTTGAAGCGGTCTTACTTAGAATGAATTATTATAAACCCTTCCTCATTTAAGTTTCCAGAGATATCGATAGTCACGGGCAAAAACAACTTTACAATCTCCGTATTTGTTAACAAATGTTGCGTGATTCTGGGTGTGATAAATCGTGATGTTCCTTTCGTAAGAGCGAGAGGAAGGATGAGTTGGTCAGCAAGATATTCGTCGATAACGCCCCTGGTTTTTAGAAAAGTGAAGAATTCATTACAGGCGTCATCGGCAACGGTTTCAGCGCGCTTTCCAATCGCACCTAAGCCAAAATAACAACACTGGCTGTATTCGAATTTTCCCACCAGCAGAAGCATAGTTCCCTTTCCAAATGATGGAATTTCACTTAAAGATATTTCGTGGGGTATGTTTTGTCCTAGAAACCTTTTTTCTGCCTGTAACCGCTGTCGTTGTGCAATGTTTACATCGAGGTTACTTACCGTGGACGACCCTTCTACTTGAATGAGTTTTCCTCTATCGTTGATCCATAGTGGGTACTGCGGGTTTGACGGGTTTATTGTAACAAAAACCTCACCACCACCGCGTGGGTAGAATCCGGCTTTAAGGGTTTGTATCTCTGCATCGAATCCAATCTTTTTGAGAAAGTACAACCACTGTTGCATGAGGTAATCAACACAGGGACTGTGGGTAACGTGTGTGCCCCCGATAATGGTAATAGAAGAAGGTTTGTTCGCCAGACTCAGTGGATAGAAAATGGTTTGTAAAACAAGAGCGACAGAACCTGCGGTGCCAATGTTGAAGTGATACGTACCGGCCTGTGTTTCTCCCGGGTAGAACTTGAGGTCTGTGGAGCGGAGTTGATTTCCTATGACCTCCGCATTGCAGATTTGGGCTGTGGAGTTGACTGCCTGGAGGTGCTGGTGGCTGAGTCCGGGTACTTTCCTATTGGCACGGATGTTATATATCTCGAATGGTTTTTTTGTAATTGCCGATAGTGAAAGGGCGGTACGCAGAATTTGTCCACCACCTTCACCAAAAGAACCATCGATTTTTATTATTTCTCCATGCATATTCAACCTGCATACAAAAAGAAAAGGGTAGAACGTTTTCCTGTTCTACCCTTCCATACTTTATAGTGGTATTTAAAATCTATTGATATTGATAGATTTTAACTTACTTGTTGAATCCTCGAACTACTGTGATGAGGGCGTCAAGGTCTGCAAGGTCAACCCCAAGGTCTGAGAGTTTTACATAGTTGGGATTCTTTGTGCCGTTGGTCATCGATTCCTTCATCTGCGCATCTGTCCTGGACTTTTGATAGTCAGCGCTCGAAAAGTCAGGTACACCGAATTGTTTTCCAGCCTCGCTGCCCTTACCATCCGCAGCGTGACATAACTCACAGGTATCTTTGTATGTTTTGCTGACATCTCCTGCATTTACCGTAGAACTGGCAAACCCAAGATATAAACCAAACATCGTTGCAACAGGGATTGCACAATAACTAAAAATCTTTTTCAACGAAATATCCTCCTAAAAATGTTACCTTATTGAGCAGTAAAAGTTACGGAATACGTTTTGATTCGTAATAAATTTCATGATGTTTACCAGAAATACTCATCACCTCCAATCGAGTTTATCCATGTATTTTTGATTCTATAAATTTTAAGATGTTCTTCAAATCGTTTTTTTTAAAAGTTGGTATGGGAGACACGGTCTTTGTTTCGTTTGCAATCTTTAAATGGTTTTTACGCCCTTTGACTGCCGATTCCATGTGTCTGTGGTCATTATGGATCTCGATGTAAGGGTATCGCCACTTTTTATACCCTTCGACAAGCACGACGTCAACATCGCGATAATTATGTTTCATGATATCTTTTATTGACGGCGGTCTTCGGTTTACCCGTTTAATAATTGCCAGCTTTTCCGGTGAGGATATAGAAACTACATCCGCCCCAGCCTGATAGTATGTATAAGTATCCTTTCCCTGATGATCAATTTCAAAATAAGGAATATTGTACTTAATGGTACCGACACGATATCCCTTTTTCTTCAGTCGGGGTATAATAAGTTTAATAAGTGTAGTCTTACCGACATTTTGTTTACCAATGATCAAAACTACAGGAATATCTTTAGACAATGTTTATTTACTTTTTTCTCTGTTTTAGGCTATAACTTTATGATATAAACCTTCAGGATTGTTATGTGAATCGTTGTTTAATAGTTAAATGCTGCTGTAATTCGGGGCAATACTTACGCTTTTCCTTAAAATGTTTTATAAAAATTTTAATGCCGAAACAAAATAATCGTAGCATCTCTGCCATAGGGTGTCAAGCACTTTTATAGTGTTCATTGAATGCTTGTTTAAAGCGGAAAAATTTGTTATATATAATTGTTTGTTAAAAATCTATAAATGATTGAGTATGTAAAATAAGGAACAAATTCTATAGTGTTTTTTGTTTAATGGAATTAATCATAATGTTAAAGCATGTTTAATTTTAAACAATCGATAATTTGTGGTGGAGGGGGTAGATGGAATCGGATGTTAAAAAGATCACAGAGAGGGTAAAACAAGAAAGTGATTTTGTGAACACCCTCATGTACGAGGTTGGCAAGGTAATTGTAGGTCAGAAATATTTAATTGAAAGACTGTTAATCGGCATCCTTTCCAACGGACATGTATTATTGGAAGGTGTTCCGGGATTGGCAAAAACGATGTCAGTCATGACGCTTGCCAAATCATTGCAAGCCGGTTTCCAGAGGATACAGTT
>DBJWYX010000278.1:0-3696 GCA_052360825.1 Candidatus Wunengus sp. YC64 | reverse complement strand
CCTGTACTGAGCCTGTCGAAGTGCCTGATCTTCAAAGTGTCGGACAACAAACTTGATCAGATTATTTATTGTCAATCCTTAATGCTTTGTTTATAGGCGCAGTCCAACCCTTATTATTTGCGTCATTAGTTTGTCCGTGGCTAATTTGCAAAATTTAGTTTGAACAGCTACTGAATGATTGATTCTTTAAACATAATTCCGGCAAGACGGGACTATTCTTTTATCTTCTTAATTCGATTTTGTACATAAGCATCCTGGAGGGCAATATACGGGTCGATGGCAGGTTTTGTTACGTTCTCATAAGTTGTCCCTTTGTCTATAGAGAGATCGTTGACGGTGTCATAAGAATAATTCCCAAAGCCCTCGAGTGGTGTGAGGAACAAATATGAAATCCAGCCTAATGGATTCAGTGCGGCATCTCCTGCCAAGCCTACGGTATCACGCACCGTTGATGGTCCAAGAAAAGGCCACACGATGTAAACTCCGGGATTCATCTTATGCTTGGCGAGGGTTTGGCCAAAGTCTCTCTCTTGTTTCGCCAAATTGAATTTTGATTTTGCCGGATCGAAGAATCCTGCCACTCCAACGGTGCTGTTAATAACGAAACGCGCCAACTCCGTACCTGCGCCTTTGAATTCACCCTGGAAAAGACAATTGAAAAAACGGACGGGCATTTTGACGTTTGTAAAAAAGTTCCTGACACTTACGCGCGCCTTTTCAGGTATCATGGAATTGTAACCAGTGTAGATTGGTTTAATAAAATAATGATAAGCCTTATCATTGAAGGTAAAGATGGCCCGGTTATATGGCTGAAGCGGATCTTTTACTAAAGGGGGTTCCTCTTGCACATCGTTATTTATTGGCTCTTCATCTTCTTGCGTTGTATCGGCAGGGGTTGTATCCTCTTTTCTTGTATTATCCGATTGTCCCGCTGAAACGGTATGTTTCAATTCACCGTCTTCATTCGCTTTGTTGATGACAGGAGTTTTTTCTTCTTGTGGGATTTCAGTTGGTTGTCCTTCTGAAACGGGTGAAGATTCTGCCCGGACAGACGCCTTGCATACACAAATGGTAAAAACAACAACGAACATCAATAAAACAGACCTTCTCACGTGTTTTTCTCCTTTTTTGATACCCAGCATCATTGTAATGTTATTTTCTCACTTTGTTTGTGTTTCTTCTTTAACTTTGTTTCGCTTTTATCTTTTGAACGAGTTCCTTGTATGAAGATTTAATCAAGATGTTATTAAATTGGCTGCGGTAATTATTAACCAGGCTTACTCCTTCAATAATCACATCATAAATTGTCCCTCCTCCCGGATTATTGAGCATATTATAATCCACGGATATTTCTGTTCCTTTGTTTGTGATAATCTTGGTTTGTACCGTGGCATATTTTTTATCTTGTTTTTCACTGATAATAACAACTTTTTCACCGGAATACGTATCGGTTTTCCCTATATAAGCGTCTTTCATTATACTGGTAAACAATTCCACGAATTCCTTTTTTTCCTCAGTGGTACGGCTTTTCCAATGCTGGCCAAGAGCCCTTTTGGACATTTCTTCAAAATTAAAAATGGGAGAAATCCCTTCCCATAACTTTTGTCTGCGTTCCTGCACCTTTTCATCGCCTTTCAGGGAGGGGTCCTTGAGAATGGCAAAGCCTTTGTCTATCGTTTCCATAAGTAATTTTCCTGGTTCCCCTGCCCACAGAAGCGGAGATATAACGGCCAATGAAAGCATACCAATACATAGTGCAGATGTAATTTTTCTATAATTCATTTCGTCATTCCTTTACCTTCCCAAAAACAAAATTTCCTATCAACTTTTCTATATCAATCGGCGGTTCTGTCTGATGTAATGAATCCCCGGGATTTATCAATGTGTCCGATCCTCCGGGGGTTATTTCCACATATTTCTCTCCCAACAGTCCTTTGGTGCGAATCGATGCAATAGCATCTTCCTGCAGTTTTATGTCGTCTTTTATTAGCAAAGTCACCACTGCCTGATAATCAATCAGTTTAATATCATCCACTTTGCCAACTTCAACACCTGATATTTCCACCACCGTATCTTTTTTGAGTCCTTTGACAGAGCTAAAGACGGCGTTCACCGGATAATGGTGGTCTCCAAGCAGGTTGACCTTCCCAAGCCTTACAGACATATAGGCCAGACAAAGCAGACCGCAGAAAACAAAGATACCAACGATAATTTCAACGTCAAATTTCTTCATAATATTTGTCACCTTTTAGATTATTGAGAACACGTTTATTGTATGGAAATAGGTCCTTCCAATTCTCCATGGACGAACTGATGAATCACAGGGTCTTGTGAGGTCTCTATTTCTGCCGGTGTTCCAGAAGCGATAATTTTGCCATTGTATAACATAGCAACACGATCTACCAAAGAAAAAATTGCAGGTATTTCATGAGTTACCATGATGGCAGTAAAATTGAGACTTTTCTGACAATCTCTGATCAGTTTGTGTATTGCTTTTCCAATCAATGGATCTAGCCCGGTTGTCGGTTCATCAAAAAGGACTATTTCGGGTTTCATAACGAGGCAGCGCGCAAGGGCAACCCGTTTCTTCATACCGCCGCTTATCTCGGCAGGATATTTGTTTTCAGCGCCTGAGAGGCCTACTCTGGTCAACTCTGCAAGCACCGTATCTCGAATTTGCGATTCTTTCATCCTGGTTTTTTCCCTCAGCGGGAATGCAACATTATCAAATACAGTAAGGGAATCGAAAAGGGCGCCTCCCTGAAAAACAATGCCACATCGTTCTTTTAATCGTTTTAATAACTTTCCTCTCAGCTTGCCGATATCCTGATTATTTATTAATATCTTGCCCCGATCGGGTTTTGTCAGGCCGATAATAAGCTTGAGGAGTACCGATTTCCCTTTACCACTACCTCCTATCAATGCCAGGGTTTGTCCCTCTTCTACCTTTAGGTTAACACCCCGAAGCACCTCGTAGGTTTTAAAACTTTTGTATAAATCGACAACCTCAATCATAGGTTATTCAGATTAAGTCAATAATATAGATGTCATAAAGTAATCCCATATCAGGATCGAGACAGATGAAAGCACCACTGCCTGGGTGGTTGCTTTGCTTACGCCTTCTGCCCCGTATCCGGTAAAATATCCCTTATAGCAGCTTATCCAGGTTATCAGCATACCGAAGCTTAAGGATTTGTACAGACCCTCAAGGACGTCTTTCGCACTAACGAAATCTCTGATGCCGCCAAAATAGGTTCCGCTGGAGACGCCCGTAAGTCCCACACCTACAGCATATCCTCCCCAAACGCCAACGACAACGAAGATCGCATTTAAGAGAGGGAGAGATATGATGCCTGCCAGCAGATTAGGGATTATGAGATATTTGTATGGATTTAAGGCCATAGCATCAAGGGCGTCAATTTGTTCGGAAATTCTCATAATGCCGATTTCTGCCGTTAATGCAGAGCCAGCGCGTCCGGTAACCATCAAGGCAGAAATAACCGGTCCCAGTTCCCTGATTAGTGAAAGAGCTACCACAGGACCCAGACTCGTTTCAGCGCCGAACTTGACTAAGGCATAATACGTCTGCAATGCCAGCACCATTCCCGTAAATGATCCCGTCAGAACGATGACGAGGGTAGTCTTTACGCCAATAAAATTAATTTGCTTAACAATTCTTCGGAGTAAGTATGGAGG
>DBJWYX010000277.1:0-3705 GCA_052360825.1 Candidatus Wunengus sp. YC64 | reverse complement strand
GACCTGGATGCCCGACAAAAGCATTCGGGCATGACAGGCACTGATGATGTTTGAAATTCCTGTACATTTAAATTAGGCCTTCGGCGACTTTTTTGTTTGTATGTAAGGGCAATTCATGAATTGCCCCTACCAATATTGAAATTGTACGTAAATATAGGTAACGTGTGGCGGGTGACGTTTTTTCCCCGTCACACGACACCTGGCACTCGTCACTTAAAAATCTTACCAAATAACGTAAGGTCTGTTACTTCATGTATCAGAACGCCTACTAACTTACCCACTAACTCCTGCGAACCGTTGAAAACAACGATGTGGTTTTGCCGGGTCCGACCCGATAACCTATTCGGGTCTGATTTGCTTGCGCCTTCAACGAGGACCTCCACCTTCTTGCCGATCATCTTTGTGTTTTCTTCGAGGCTTATTTTTTTTTGCAATTCCAGCAGCTTTAAATTCCTTGCCCTTTTCGTCTCATCGGGTACATCGTCCTTCAACTCTGCCGCCTTCGTACCCGTTCGTGGTGAATACTTGAATATAAAACAGTTCTGAAACCGAATATCTTCCATCAATTGTACCGTTTCCTGAAAATCTTCTTCCGTCTCACCCGGAAAGCCTACAATAAAGTCACTGGCAACCGTAAGGTGAGGAATAAGTTCTCTTGCATACCGAACAAACTCACGGTAATAACCTGCCGTGTAACCACGACGCATCCTCTTTAAAACTTCGTCAGAACCTGATTGAGCAGGCATATGCAGGTATCCACACACCCTTTCAAGACGGCTCATGGTACGAATGAGGTCGCGAGACATATCCGCAGGATGCGAAGTTACAAACCGGATTCTTTCAAGTCCATCTATTGCATTTAATTCTGAGAGCAGATCCCCCAGCGTGACGTTTCCATCCAAACCCTTCCCGTAAGAATTGATATTCTGCCCTAAAAGCGTCACTTCTTTGCAACCATTCGATACGAGGGATTGCACCTCTTCTTTTATATCGGCAATTGTTCGGCTGATCTCACGCCCACGCACATAGGGCACGATACAATAAGAACAATAATTATCACAGCCCCGCATCACCGTGACGAAAGCCTGATAGAAATTTGGCCGATAGGTTACAGCCCGCTTCACGTTAACGATTTGATCCTCATCTATAGCAAGGACGTGTGAGCCATGATTTCTTATTTTTAAGAGCATCTCGGGTAATCGGGAAAACATGCGTGTTCCACAGACCAGGTCTACATGCGGCATGCGTTTGAATATAGCTTCACCGTCTTTTTGTGCCATACATCCAAGGACCCCCACGATAACTTCGGGATGTTTCTTCTTCAGCGTTTTGAGAGCCCCCAAGTGAGAATACACCTTGTGTTCTGCATGCTGGCGTACGCTGCATGTGTTGAATAGAATGACATCGGCTTCGTCAACCTTATCAACAATTCTATAGCCTTCTTCCTGCAGTAGCCCCAGCGAAAGCTCGGCATCGAGCTTATTCATCTGGCAGCCGAAGGTTTCAAAAAAAACGGTCTTGTATGGCGGATCTTTATGAGTAAAATTAGCAGAGTTAATCATAATATGATTTTGAAAACAAACATTTTAGATGCCTGCGAAAGTGATGGAATATCTTATTTTCCCCTCTAAAAAGAGGGGACATAGGGGTGTGTAATCTGTTCTTAACACACCCCCAACCCCTCTTGATAGAGGGGAGTATAGCCATCGCTAATTTTGCGACAGACAAGCGTAATTATTTTATGATAAAAATTGTTTAAAAACTTAAGGAATATTATCAATACTATAACAACTGATTTTTATACGTGTTCAGCCATCATCTTTTACCTGTTCGTGAAGGCTCATTGCCGACAGCTAAATTTTAACTGACGTTGTAATGTAAACCAAGTGTTTTTTGTTATCACTTCAATGAAAGATTAAAAGACGTATTTTAGCGCAAATATCAGTTAGTTTTTGATTTTACGGACGTTTTTTGTATAATGCAAATGTTTTACAGAACAATTTTTTACGTAACAAAAATGATGACAATTTACGCCCTCTCCTAACAACCTCCGAATAAGAAATAGTTAGATTGAGGGTATTTTCAGGTAAAGTGATTACAAAAACAACTATAAACAACACCCGTATAATAGCCGCATGCATCATATTGTTTACGGGATGTCTCTTCCTGTTTAATACAGGGAAAAGGGACTTGTGGGCGCCTGATGAGCCTCGTTATGCGCAGGTCTCGAAAGAAATGCGGGACAGCGGCAATTTCATTGTCCCTCATTTGAACAGCGAACCGTATCCTGATAAACCCCCGCTTTTATTCTGGCTCATTAATGTGTTTTCGATTCCCTTTGGAAAGATTACGGCGCTGTCTTCCCGCCTGCCTTCCGCATTTGCAGGCATCGGCTGCTGTCTGGCAATATTTTATCTCGGCAAAAGTTTATACCATAATACGCGAATCGCCTTGCTGGCCGCTCTCTTCCTTGCCACCAGTTCAAAGTTCCTGTGGATGGCGCATCGCGTGGCATTTGACGTCCCCCTCACGTTTTTCGTAACGATGGCGATACTTTGTTTCTATAAAGGATACGCAGCACGGCATGATCACAGTCCGATTACTCCCCCTATTTCCCCACCATTGCAAGGGAAGGATGCGGGTGAGGTAAAAAAACAAGAACAGCGATATTACACCCTCTTTTACATTTTCATGGCGCTGGGGGTGCTTACAAAAGGGCCTGTAGGCTTTATCATTCCCTTTTGCATCGTATTAACCTGTCTCATCCTGAAAAAGGATATTGGGGTCTTAAAGGAAACTCGCCCCTGGATAGGTGGGACAATATTTCTCTTCATCGTATTTACCTGGGTCTATCTGGCAAGCGTCTATGGCGGCAAGGATTATGCCTATCAAATCCTTTTCAAACAGAACGTCGGAAGGTTTGCCAGTTCGTTTGCGCACAAACGCCCATTTTATTATTACTTCATAAATTTTCCTGTCAATTTTATACCGTGGAGTATCTTTATCCCGAGTATCGCTATATACCTGTTTTCCAAAGAAGGACGTACAAAGATACAACACATCTCGTTGCCTGTCGTATGGTTTGTTGTCGTTTTCATTTTCTTTTCGATTGTGTCCGGGAAAAGAGATATTTACGTCCTTCCTCTCTATCCCGCCGCGGCCCTGATCACAGCATGGTTTTTGAATGAATTTGTTGAACAATTCCGTGATAAACATTTTAAAAGAATAGGATATTGTCCGTGTTATATCCTGTGCGGAATCATGCTTGCCTTAAGTATTCTTTTGCCGATAGCGGTATACAAACTCTTTCCACAGTATACATCCTCGACAATTCCATTTGTGGCAATTCTCCTGATCGGTGGTCTTATGATGTCGAGGTTCGCAAGATATGGCAGGATAATCCCTTTTTTGTTCACGATTATTTTTGTTGTATTTTTCGCTTTTAATATCGGCACCCTGAAGGCTATTCCGATTCTGAATCAATACAAATCCGCCAAGGAAATCTGCGACAAGGCCAATTCCGCGATGAAACCCGGCGAAAAACTGGCCATGTATAACTTCTTTAGAGATCCTTATCTGTTTTACACCAAGAGAAATCATATAGAGGTCATTCGTAATTTGAACGATTTAAAGCAATTCCTCAGTTCAACCGAACGTGTATTTCTTTTTATACAGGAGAAAGACTTCAAAGGGGTTTCTCAATTG
>DBJWYX010000276.1:0-3710 GCA_052360825.1 Candidatus Wunengus sp. YC64 | reverse complement strand
AGTATCCCCAGATTTTTGTAATATTTGTCGTTTGACAGACTTTCCTGTGTTATTTTGTCGGGATTGTCCTCCAGGTGTTTTAAAAGGATATCCATTCCATGTTTCTTTTGTTCTATTGTTTCTACGACATGCATCTTTCCCCAGATAATTACAGACCGGAATTCGTGTGCACACTCATTCATGATATATCCTCTATCTTCGATAATTGTCGCACACACGTTGGGGTTTTCTTTGATAAATTCATATTTCAAACCTCTTAATCTGCTGTGGAAGTATAAGGCATTTTCCATCTCATCATAACCATAACTCAGGGTAACAATATAGGGTTCATTATTTCTGCACATTGCAATCGTGGTATATTTCCCCTTTCTTAGTATTTCAAGCAATTCTTTCGAGTCTTTTATCTCCCTTTCTTTTTTCTGCAAATGGTATCGTGTCATTGTATTTTTCAAATTTTTGAATCAATTCTCTTTCCAATTTTGGTAACATGATTATAAAATTACAACTGGTTACACTCTTTTACAATTATAAAGATTACAAATTCATACGTAAATAATAAAGATGATTTTCATTTCTAGTGAACGGCTTAAACAAGGAGTAAGATTCATTATATGAACGAAAGAAAGTCTATTACAAAGGAATTGGTTGAGATTATACGAAAATCTCAGATAATAAACCGTCTAAAAATCACTCCAAAAGATGTACGTATAGGGGTGTTTTATACCGGAGTCGTTTTAAGTACAGGTCATGCAGGGATGTCATATACCCCCGTCCAGGAAATTCCGGAAGCGGTGTGTTGTCCCCGGTCTCATGCAAAAATGCCGCAAGCAGGTAATTTACTGAATTTCTCTGTTTACGACCTCATGGAATACGCCCTTGATGATAACGTCCTGAAGGCGGCTGTTGGTATCGCAACGATAAACGCACTCTCTGCAATACTGCTTGAAGACGACCACTGTCCTTACAAACCTTCAGCATTTGGGAATGCATTAGACCTCATCCAGGTAACTGGAGAAGACACGGTCGTTATGGTCGGGGCATTTCCGCCGTTTATAAAAAGAATCCAGGAGATTACTAAAAAACTTTTTGTCATTGAAAAAAATCCCCGGGCCGTTGGTAAAGGTGATGCGGTTCAAATAGAACCTGAAGCCCGTTTGCAAGAATTAATTCCTCAGGGAAACATCCTGATTATAACCGGGGTTACGCTCGTGAATCACACCCTCGAACCTATCTTGAAACTTGCCAGAAATGCGCGTGATGTTGTCATTGTCGGTCCAACTGCCAGTGTGTATCCGGAACCGCTCTTTAAAAGAGGCGTGACCGTTTTAGGCGGCGTACGGATAACAGACGCATCAAAGATGATACATCTCATCGGCGAGGCAGGTTCAGGATATGACTTCTTTGAACAATGCGCGCAAAAGATCATCATTCGCAATGAGGCTCGGTTTAAAAAATAAGTGTAACAGTTCACCCCCCTCCCCTAACCCCTCCCACCAGGGGCGGGGAATATTCATTGTCCCCTTGTATTCCTCCCCCTGTCCCCCCTTACTGAGGGAGAGAAAGGGGGAGATCCGCGCTGGTTCAATCTTGTAGATTGAACCGAAATGTTTCTGTTCTGAGATGTTACTTTTTCAATTTGGTAAATTTCGAGCCTTCAAGCGTCAGGTTGTACATCAACCCCTTCTGGCCAAAAACGAACCCAACGATGGGTTCTTTCATTTTTGTCGTGTCAAGAGAGGCGGCTGCCCCAAGATTTACCAGGGCTACTGACCCGTCAACTCCCGCCTTCCATCCGGAGCTTTCACGAAACTTATTTAAGGCCTCTTCCTGCATAAAGACGAGGATTATGTCTTTCTTTTGTCCCCCAAGCTGGAAGCCGTATGAGGCGGCTGCGGTGCTATAGTAATCAACCGTCTTTCCCTCAATCCTCAAAGCCCCCTCGCCATATTCACCCCCAATAATTAGTCCACCCTTGATAACCCCCGGTAATACCAGCACGCCCTTCGCGCTCTTGAGAAATTCCTCTGCGCCCTTCACTTCCTTATGAAAGCGTTCCAGGGAGGCGTCTACACTTGCATCAATCTCCCCGGCCGTTTTGGCATGAGAAATACTCGCAGAAACAAATCCGAGAATGACTGTGATATAAACAACCCATACAAAGGCTTTCATGACGCGTGATTTTATGTCTTGCATATTTTCATCTCCTTTTCTTAATGTTTATTTTTCAAAGAATTTCACAAGGGCGCGATTTATTGCTTTAACTATTTTTAAACGGTTGTTTTCCTGTGACAATAATTTTTCCTCATGAGGATTGACGATAGTACCACATTCGATTATGACTGCCGGGCTTTTTACATTACTTAATACATAAAGCCCCCAGGGGGTTATTCTGTTGTATATTCCCCGATACCTATCGATGCACATCATTTTCTCCACGTCTGCGTGGTAGAGATTCGGTTTAAATCCATTCTTCAACATTTCATCAGTAAATAATTGCGCAAATATCTTGCTCCTTTCCGGAAAGTAATTGTTTTCTGAGTAATGGACTGAGAAACCGCCCATATCCTTCCACAACGGACTGTTCTCTCCTGCTTGCCTGGCCATCTCGATATCCTCTGTCTGGGCAGTATCGTGATGAATTTCGAGATAGAGATCCGGCATGATTCTATTGGCATATTCCACCCGTTCGCGCAATCCTAAATTCCTTGATGCGAGAATAACATCATAACGTATTCCAGAGGCATGATGAAATTTATCTTCAAAATATCCGACTACAGCGTCATTGAATTCATGCTCAAATATGCCTGTATACGATTGAGCCCCCTTCTGATCTATTTTGGATGCAGGCTCCTGCACATGACCTGAAATGATGAGTACCGTACGATTCATTTTAGTATTATCGGCTTTACAAATTATTTTAGCCGAAAGACCTTAAATCCCGGGAAGTTGATATCTTTATCTATTGCTGTCATGGGGTAAAACCATTGCTTTGAAAAGGTATCAAGATAATCCATGTCATTATCGTAAAAGACAAAAAGGGGAGATTTTGGCATCGGCCCTTTATGGCTGAGCTGTTTGTAAAGTTTTATTTTTTCTGGCGTACTTCCGCTGCTTATCGATTCCAAAGGCCAGAGCAATTTTATCCGATGTCTCTGATCTTCCGGTGTTAAATAAAAAAATGTAAATACATTAATATTTGAGATAAATATACACTCGTTATCTGTCTGTAACAGTTTTTTCACTATCTGGCGATGGTCGTAATAATCCCAGGTATTATCGTATTTGCCTCCGATATAGACAGATGGACTGATAACACCGTGTGAACGGCTGTTGGGTATATAGTAATTCGCTACAAGCAATACCAAATTTACTGAAATCACGGTGAAACCAATTATCCACCACTTCCGGCTATGAAGATCCGCCATCCATATTCCCAGCAAAACCGGAATAATCCATACGGGAATTAACCACACGCGTGAACCTATCGAACCGAATGGTGAAATTCGCCAGATGCCGATAAAATTGAAGAGAAGGAAAACCCAGATTCCCCAGAATAGTTTTTTCTCAAATTGGTTACGCCTTAAAAAACAAAACGTAACCAGAACGATGACGAGAAATCCCAACATCTCCCATGCAAACGGGATGGTACTTCCACCTGAAAAACGGGCATAAAACCCATCACCCGAAAACGTGTAGAGGAGATTTAAAAG
>DBJWYX010000275.1:0-3715 GCA_052360825.1 Candidatus Wunengus sp. YC64 | reverse complement strand
GTTTTCCACGCATTTATGCCAAAGCAGAACATGGCGGCGTACTCGATAAAGCCGCTGATGCCCATAAAGGCATAAAATTGCGGATACAGGTGCTCGGAAACCGGTTGTGCGACGACCCTGAATAAACACCCAATGTTAATAAGCACGAATGTTGCGTTGAGGAGTTTCGTACTGCATAATTTTACACCTTTACTCAGGGGAATCATCTTGGAGGCGCATCCAATGATCATCATGCTGATAAATCCGATAAAGATGGCGTGCCGATATGCGCCAAACAAGGCATGAGAAGTCCGTTCTCCCGACATTGTTTCATAAATAGTAAAACTCAGCAGAGCACTTTCCGAAACAAACAGCCATATAAGCGCTGCCCTGATATATTTTCTAAATCCTGTGGGTAAATTAGGGTTGTTTTTGACGGCCTTTTTACTGTCGAACAAATTCAAATTATATATGAATAAAAATACCCCAATGGTCTCCAGAATCCCGGATATTAAATAAACCGCATTGAAAAAACCATATAAATTATGGGTATACTCCCGATAAAACCCGGATAGTATTCTTAAAGCGATGGAAATATTTAATATGTAAAGAACGTATGCGCTTATTTTTTTGTTTGGCTCCTGTATGCCCAGGAAAATCGGCAGCGTCTTGGTAAATATTCCAATAATGACCATGCAGGCAAACCCCATAATCTGGATGTGCCGAATGGGCCCCTTAAAGACTTCCGGGATGTCTGTGTTTCCTACAACGGTAAAATGGAAGTATAAGGCGGCAAAAGCGATTGCCTGAAGGATAAACCAGAGATAGCTGGAGAGGAGAAATCCTTCGTAAACTTCGTACTTCTCTTTTCCCGATGAGAAATACGTCCTGCAAATGACATACATAAAAATGGCTATCGATGCTACCTGGAAAATACAACCAATCAAGGCGGGAATCTTTAAGAAGGAAAAGCCCGAGTAATACGAAATTGTCTTAAAAACAAAGGAGAGAAAAATACCTGCTACCATTAAAAAGAAGGATTTGTAAGCCAGCGGCGAGCTATAGAGCATGGAATTCCAAAACTTGGGTAATGCAAAATATGAAATCCCCATGATAAACAAACCAACCCATCCGTATACCTGCGTGTCACCGTGTGTTTCTGTGAGTATCCAGGCTACAGAAGAAAGGGAATTTCTAAATGCCGTATAGGCCAATAGGGATGCACCATAGAGGCATCCAGTTGAAAGCACTACAATGATGGCGGTTTTGACAAATATCTCATATACATGCTCTGTTTGTGGTTTTGTAATGGCAACTTCAGTGTTTGAGTCACCTTTTCCATTGATAAGTTTTTGCAGGTCGTCAATCAACTGGATAGGACTGATATTATGCATCCTGGCGAAAAAGGAAAGGGGCTTATCGGGGAGTATGTTACCACCGCACATGATGCCATAGGTCTCAAATATTCGGCGGGTAACAGGATATTTTTCAACAACCTCTTTGACTGTATTTTCTTGCCTTATCCTCTCCATAGATGAAATTCCCTGCGTTTCCCATAAGTTTTAAGAGGCGTTTTACAAAACATCGTGGACGAAAACATCTTGTAATTTATTCAATACAAAGTAATAATATGAAATAATTTCAATTTAATATATCAGACATGTAAAATAGTGTCAATGACATTCTCTATGAAGAATTCGTCTGGAACGGTAATTACTATAGAGTAAGGAGAAGACCTCTCCGACAGGGGCTGTCCAAAAAGTCTTGCAATGATAAGTGATAACCCACCCCTTGGTCCCCTCCCTGGAGGGGATTTCCATAATTCCCCTCTTGAGAGGGGTAAGGGGTGTGTAATAAATTGTTTGAAATGTTTTCCATAAACTAACGATAATGAGGCTTTTACAGAGAGAGCCATGTTTTATTCTACAATGACACCACATCGATTCCTCCTCTTGGGTTTTGTCTGTATCATTCTCGTCGGTTCTTTTCTTTTATCCCTGCCCATAGCGTCTGTCAATGGAACCGCACAACCCTTCATTGACGCCCTGTTTGTGGCAACCTCTGCTGCCTCTACCACCGGATTGACAGTTGTTGATGTGAGTAGTTTTTATTCCCTTTTTGGACAGATCGTCATACTTGTGTTGATCCAGATAGGGGGACTGGGATACATGATTTTTGTCGTTACGATCGTGTTGCAACTCGGCGGCAAATTATCACTCGGCGGAAAGCTGGTCTTAGAAGAATCCGTAAGTAGTCCTCCTTATGAAGAAGTATCTCGTTTCAGCAGAGCGATCATCTTCATTACCTTGATATTTGAGTTTCTGGGCGCTGCGGCCTTAAGTTTATATTGGATGAAAGAATTTCCGGTAAAACACGCCATCTATCTCGGAATATTTCATTCCGTCTCTGCATTTTGTACAGCCGGTTTCAGCTTATTTTCCGACAACCTGAGAGCCTATCGTGACAGTATTGTTATAAACGTGACAATCGGCATACTTTGTATTGTTGGAAGTGTCGGGTTCTTTGTCATCTACGATGTGTATAACATGGTGTCTCGGAAAAGGCGTGAGGATGAACCCCCAAAAAAACTTTTGATTCATACAAAACTGGTGTTGATCATGCTTCCGATACTTATAATCACAGGCGCATGCCTGATATGTCTATCTGAATGGAATACCCCATTACCTTCATTTAAAGATAGATTTTTAACATCTGCATTTCAGGCAATCTCGGCATCCACTACAACGGGTTTCAATACTTTGGATACGGGGACGGTGAAAACTTTGGGATTAGCCGCCATGATTATGTTGATGTATATTGGGGCTTCTCCAGGCGGCACAGGGGGTGGAGTTAAAACTACCACCTTTGGATTATTGATTTCGTCTATTATCTCTGTTATATCCATGAAGGATGAATTAATATTGTTTAATAGACGTATATCCCCCAGGACCAAAGACAAGGCATTTGCTATCTGCACTATTGCCGTGCTCCTTATAGCATTGGATGTCCTTATTTTGTCCGTAACTGAAAATGCCTCTTTTATGGAAATAGTATTTGAAGTCGTCTCTGCATTTGGGACAGTGGGGCTTTCTACCGGTGTAACACCTGCATTAAGTGTAACAGGTAAGATTGTCCTTGTTATTACGATGCTCATCGGCAGGGTAGGCCCTCTTGCTATAGGATTTTCCATCCGTGGCAAATGTAAATTGGTGCCAATTAAATATCCGGAAGGGGGAATATTGGTTGGATGACAAATTGCCAGGGGCTGTCCAAAAAGTTCGATTTTCAACTGTCATTGCGAGCGCGAGCGAAGCAATCTATTTTGAAACCCTTTAAAATCGATGGATTGCTTCAGTCGTTCCTCCTTCGCAATGACATGGTAATAACTTTTTGGACAACTCCTACGTTTGGTTTTTATTTTGCTTATTTCAGGCTATTTTGCTATTTTTATACGATTAAAATGCAAGGAGCTCACATGAGACAATTTGCCGTAATTGGATTGGGAAGGTTTGGCAGGAAGGTGGCGGAAACACTGGCTAAAAAAGGCGTCCCTGTAATTGCGATTGACAGTGACCCTGAATTAGTAAGCAAAGTAAGCGACCTTGTCACCAAGGCAGTTCAGATAGATAGCACCGATGAGCAATCTCTTGTCGCCAGTGGTATAAAGGACGTGGACGTGGCGGTGGTAAGTATGGGTGAGGATATCGAATCGAGTATTCTAACAACGGCGCTGCTC
>DBJWYX010000274.1:0-3718 GCA_052360825.1 Candidatus Wunengus sp. YC64 | reverse complement strand
GGGTGAAAGAAAAAGCTACGCACCCTCCCTTTGTCCCTCCCATCAAGGGAGGGATATCTTTAATTCATGTAGGTGCCGCAGGCTTAATTTTTTCTTTGTGCCCTTTGCGTCTTTGCGGTGAATTATTAGTAAAATTATTTTGGCTTGAGGAGCGGGAAGAGGATGACCTCTCTGATGGATACATTGTTTGTTAGAATCATAATAAGCCTGTCTATGCCAATACCAAGCCCACCGGCAGGCGGCATCCCGTATTTTAAGGCAGTCAGGAAATCTTCATCAACCTTACCAACAATATCGGCCTCTGTTCCCAACTGTTCACGAAATCGCTTATCCTGCTCAGGGGCGTCATTGAGTTCTGAATAGGAATTGGCCACTTCCATAGACGCAATGTACAACTCAAACCGTTGGGCGAAACGGGGGTCGTATTCACACGTCTTTGTTAGTGGGCAAATCGAGGTGGGATAGTCCAGCACAAAGGTTGGGTTATTTAGTGCCCGCTCTACCAACTGTTCGAAGATATTGTTAGCCATATTGTCACGATCCACACCCTTGGTTTCAAGCCCTAGCTCCTTTGATTTCCTCGCCAATCCTGCCTCGTCTTCGTAACTCACACCACTGTATTCTTTCAACAATTCGCAAAAGGTGGCACGACGCCACGGTGGAGTCATATCGATCTTTCGTTCCCCAAACGGAATCTCATATCCACCGTACAGTTCTTTTACCAATGATGTCACAAGGCTCTCCGTAAGTTCCATCATACCGTTATAATCACTGTAGGCCTGATATAACTCCATCATGGTAAATTCGGGATTATGCCGCGTAGAAATACCCTCGTTCCTGAAATTGCGGTTGATCTCATAAATTCGCTCCATTCCACCCACGAGCAGTCGTTTCAGATAAAGTTCAGGGGCAATTCTCAGGTAAAGATCGATATCGAGTGCATTGTGGTGTGTAATAAAGGGCCTGGCTACGGCGCCGCCCGGAATGGATTGCATCATGGGCGTCTCCACCTCTACAAAACAACGGTCATCTAAGAATCTTCGGATGTGCTTTAAAATTTTGATGCGTTTCAGGAAGGTCTCCATCACCTCGGTGTTGCTAAATAAATCGACGTAGCGCTGACGGTGTCTCAATTCCACGTCCTTGAGTCCGTGCCACTTCTCTGGCGGTGTCAAGAGGGATTTTGCCAGGATAGTAAACTCATCCGCGTAAATCGTGATTTCACCGGTTCGGGTTTTAAAGAGCACACCGTCTACACCCACGATATCGCCCAAATCAAGCAATTTAGATAACTCAAATTTTTCTGCGCCCACCTTATCGAGTTTTATGTAGACTTGTATTTTTCCTGTCCAATCTTTGATGTCCAGAAAGGCGGTTTTCCCATGCGGGCGTAAGGTCGAAATGCGCCCGGCAGCCCTGACCTTTATATCGGTTCGTTCCGGTACAAAGCTGTCTAAAACAGACTTTATAGATTGCGTATTGTCGTAGCGTTTACCATAAGGTTCCGTTCCCATTTCGCGTATTTTTTGGAGTTTATCAAGACGTTCCTGTTCGAATTTATCCATATGTTTTATATCTCAAAAGGTATAAATGCCAACGTGGTTTAAAGTAAAAAAACTCAAAAGTTTACTCATTTTATCAGTAATAATAAGACAGTCAAGGAAAATGGAGTAGTCAGCGGACAGAAAGTTAATTTTCTTGAAAGGCTTGTAAATACTGATAAAATAAATTGGATTCTTCGCTCTGCTCAGAATGACAAACACTGTCATGCTGAACGAAGTGAAGCATCTCGTTACTGGTCGATTTGAAATTCCTTAACATGAACGTATAAATACTAATTATTGAGGTTTTGTTGATATGGAAAAAACTGCACTGAGAGAAACAGTCTATGCATTTAATAATAACGATATCGTTGCCACGTATGACTTTGATATGGACGTGTGGCATCCAAATCGCGCTAAAATGGCATCAATAGTATGCGAGATATTACCCTTTCATAAGGATGGAAATTTAAAATTCCTGGACTTAGGTGTTGGAACGGGATACCTGTCTCGCAGGTTAATCGAAGCATTTCCTCATGCAACGATTATCGCCGTAGACGCCGCAGAGCTTATGATAGAAAAGGCCAGAATAAGGCTTGAGGATCATCTCAAACAGGTCACATTCAAACTCTCCACTTTCCAGGAATTGCCTGATAAAGAAGGGACACTTTCGAATCTTGATGGCGTCGTCTCTTCATTTGCACTTCATCATTTATACAGGGAAGAAAAGCTAACGCTATTCAAATATATCCGTTCGATATTGAAACCCAATGGCTGGTTTTTGAACTGTGACATTTTTAAGACTGCTGATGCCGTACTTGAGGCCAGATTCCGGTATCTTCACCACCTGGGAATACAACAGAGGCTAAAAAGAATTAAGGATACAGAGAAACCCCTTGACCAAATCTCATCAGAATTGGCAGAGAAAGAGAAAAAGGACGGCGATCATCCTTTATTCCTTACGGATGACCTTCAAGTCCTTACAGATGCCGGATTCCGGACTTCGGAGTGTTTTTGGAAGGAATACCGGGAAGCGGTGTATGGTGGGATAAAATGATTCGCCCGAAAAAATTCCCCCTCTCCCTAACCCTCTCCCACAAGGGGCGAGGGAACTTTCCCTCCCTCGATGGGAGGGAGCAAGGGAGGGTAATATATTTTCAATGTCCTTTGTATCAAAGATTCATGTATGATTCGCTTAAATAATGTAAGCCTCGCTTTTGGCAGCAGGGCTATTTTCGATAATGTTTCTCTGCACATCCGAAGGAACGACAGGATCGGCTTAATCGGTCCTAACGGCACAGGCAAATCCACGCTCTTCAAGCTCATTTGCCGCTTAACCGAACCCGGTGAAGGCGATCTTGTTTTCGCCAAAGATACCAGTATCGGCTACCTCCCCCAGGAAGGTTTTGTCTTTAAGAAAAAGACCGTCTTCGATGAAGCCAGTTCGGCTTTTGACAACGTTCTCCACTTAAAAAGTCAGATTGATAAGATTCATACTAAGTTGGAGGATCAATCCATTCAGGGTGAAGACCATGAACTGCTCCTGGATCAATACGCACACCTGCAACATCAGTTTGAAGTGGTCAATGGCGCTAAGGTCGATAAAGAGACGGGCAAGGTTTTGAAAGGTATGGGATTTAAAGAATCTGATTTCGAAAAGAACATCGACACATTTAGCGGCGGATGGCAGATGCGGGTAGCCCTTTCCAGACTGTTACTCCAGGACCCTAATCTCCTCCTCCTGGACGAACCAACGAACCACCTGGATATCGATTCCATCCTCTGGCTGGAAGATTACCTCAAAGGGTATAAAGGCGGACTGATCATCATCTCACACGATCGGACATTTCTCGACCGGAACATTACCAAGGTTTGGGAATTGGAAAAGGGAAAGGTTTATGAATACTATGGCAATTATTCCTTTTATGAGGCCGAAAAAGAAAACCGGGCAGAAATGCAAACGGCACGCTACGTCAACCAGCAGAAAAAAATCAAAGAAGTGGAACGCTTTATAGAACGGTTCCGGGCAAAGAATACAAAGGCATCGCAGGTGCAGAGCAGAATTCATATGCTCGAAAAGATGGAAAAGGAAGAATTGCCTGAAAATACCACAAAACAGGTTAAATTCAAATTCCGCACATCAAAACAAAGCGGCGTAACCGTACTGGATGTAAAAG
>DBJWYX010000273.1:0-3730 GCA_052360825.1 Candidatus Wunengus sp. YC64 | reverse complement strand
ATACCATGCGGGATAAAATATATGCATATCTGAAGTCACAAAAAGCGGGCGCCGCCAGCAAGGAAATTGTCGAGCAGGTATTGAAGATAAAAGGCGCCTCACCGCATATCAGTGAAAAATTGATACAGACTGCGATTTCAGGAGACCGCAGATTTACCTTAGATGAACACCGCCTCTGGAAGATTATCGAAAGAGGTGGCACGTCCCTTTCAGAGGCGGAGTTTGTCCTCCTCAGCCTGTTGACAATAGACACACCCGAAAAATCCAGAATAATTGTTGAAATCAGTGCACAAAAATTAAGGGGCGACAAGATAGTAGACAGGTTTCATACCCTTGTAAATCCTGGTGCATCAACGGCACAAACGATGCTTCTGCCCGCAGATTTCGCACAAGAAGTGAAAGGCGGCATTCCTCTCGAAAAGGCCGTGCGTCTTTTCTCTGACTTTGTTGGAGATGGTATTCTGATTGGGTATGATGTGCACTCCTCCATAAATCGACTGAATGAGGTATTGATCAAGTCAAATGAAATGATTGAAAATCCACCCTTATGCTTGAAATTTTTAGCAAAGAAACTCATTCCCAACCTTCAGCCGAAATCAATCAATGACATAGCAACATTCTTTAAACTTCCTGTTATTGATATCCGGCGTACTGAAAGGGAGGTTTGTACTGCCGCTGAAATCTTTTCCCGGTGCAGAGAACTGTTACAAAAACAGGGATTCAGCACCGTAGAAGAGGTCTTGGCGTTTCAATACCCCGATATCGACGCTGTAGATTTTGGCAAATATGCCTTTGACAAAGGTTTTCTGTGGGCAATTCCTCAGAGGCCCGGTGTCTATAAAATGAAGAATAAAAATGGCGATGTCATTTATGTTGGCAAGGCAAAGAATCTAAAAGTGCGCCTGAATTCTTATTTTTGGAATACTGCCGATCGGTTACAGAAGATTACCGATTTGCTGAATCATGTGTGCACGATTGAATATGAGATTACAGGTTCTGAACTCGCAGCGATAGTACGGGAGTTTCGGCTGATAAAGCAATACCGGCCGGGATTAAACCAGCAACTTGAGGTACATGAAAGAACGGCACGATACGGGAACTTGAAAAATTTCATCGTGATATTACCTTCTTCGATAGAGGAAAGTTTGGAGTTGTTTTTTGTGAATGATGGACTGCCATTGCAACGATATGAAATTCTAAGGGATGCAGTAAACTTTTCCGGTGTAGAAAGAATTTTAGATACTATGTATTACGAAGCAGTAAGGGCGAACGGCCGTTCGCCCATGCACGCAATAGATAATAAAAATTCCCATAATTCCCCAACCCCTTTCTCCCTTCCCGCAAGGGGAGAGGAAACAAGAGAAACGGTAATTTATTCCTCTCTTGAAACGAGAGAAATGCCAAATTCCCCCTCCCTTGATGGGAGAGGCAAAGGGGAGGGTGAAAAGGTATTTTCAGATGGGAATATTCAAGACGGCAATACCCTTACTGAAATCGAAATGGGAGAAATGGAGATTGTGCTGAGCTGGGTAGACACAAACAAAGATCAGGTGAATTATATAAATATGGACACCGTCAGCGGCAAAGAGGCGTGCCTGAAGCTTCTGAAGGATTACCTGCATGATGAAGAAACACCTCAAAAGAAGCATTTCCGTCCGTCATAGCGAATGAAGAGAAGAAGGGTTGTTGGTCTCTTCTTGATTTTCAAGGAGTTTCAATTTTTAGACCGTAATGCGGGTGTTTTACTCTCACCTTATTTGACTATCGAAGGCAACCTAATTTCCGTAGTATCTTTTCACACTCTTCATGTGAAAAGTCCTGACCGTAAAAACGAAGAAACAATTCCCGCCTTATATCATTTATTTCAGCACCTGGGGTGTTTCGTTTTATTGATGCTATCACTTGTCTGCGTGCCGTATCAAACATGGAAAATCCCATTTTCATCCTTTCTTCCCCGCTTTTTTTCATCATCATTTCCAGAAAATGGGATTCAACAAAAGTACTTGTGTCGTTCACTGTGCTACCTTTCTGTAGATGGATTCAAGTTCCAATTCTTTTATCCAGTTCTCAATATATTTTATGTCCAGGTCAGGAACAGTTTTCATGAGATTCCTCACATCCCTGATCTGCATTTCCGATAGAGTATCTTTTGCCCAGAAGAGTTTTGAGAGTATGAGATCTTCTGGCGAAGTAACATTAATTTTTAACTCCTCAAAAACAATACTTCTTTTTCGGCTAAATTCAATCTTACTATATTTCTTATCTTTCCTGATTATGAAATCAATCTTAACAACTCCTTCTTTATGGATAATATTGAATATTTGTTTGTTACAAATGGCAGTTCTTATCGAATCCTTATCTATGTAAAAATCATCCGAAAAAAGAGAAAATAACACTTCAATGTTATTTTCTCCAATCTCGATAACAATATCAATATCCCTTGTCATCCTTGGAGTGGTATAAAAATTAGCTGCTATTGAACCGGTAATCATATAAGGAACACCAGCCGATTCCAACCTCTTTACAACTATCTTTAGAACTTCGAGTTCGTTAATCAAGAAAAATATTTTATCCTTCCGACACCTGATTTTGGTATGTTCTTAAAATTATTTTAATTCAAACGCTACCGTAGCCGGGGCGTTAGCCTTTACCTCTACCTGTCTGTCTTCTGCCTTGTAACGCTCATTCCACAGCTTTACGGTATATTTTCCTTCTGGTATATTCGTGATGGAAAAGCTCCCGTCATTATTAACTCTCGCAAAGTATGGATTTTGGAGGACCAGGACATAAGCCAGCATATCGACGTGCACATTGCACCGCATGGAAGCAACCCCTAATTTGTTGAATGTGAACGGCCTTACTTCGCCCTTAAGCCATGTCCCCAGGTTCACGTTATCTGCGACAGCGTCAGGTGAATAGACGTTGTGCTGAACCATATCACTATTGAGGAAATCAACGGTAGTTCCTTTTAGTAGTGGGAGTATGTGCGGAATAAAGGCCATATTCTTCTGATCCATAACGGCATGTTCCTGTGGAGGTTCAAAGGGATTTGTGACATTCTCTATATAGACAAGTGTGTCTCTTAGATATTTGGCCTTTTTGGCCTTGACCGTGCCATTGATAGTACCCAGCCCCTTTTCTTCGGCGAAGGTGTGCGTTGTTAAACCTGCTATTACAGAGAGCACTGCAAATAAAATGAGCGATGTTGTCGTGCGGGTCCGCCTGTGAGTAAACATTATGTTTTGAATACCTCCTTATTAAAATGGTAAAGTACATATTCAGGAATTTCAAATTTTAGTTCCTCCCCCTTGATGGGGGAGGTTAGGTGGGGGTGTAGGAAAAAGTTAATCACCCTCCCCTTGCCCCTCCCATCAATGGAGGGGAATATTTAGTTGCCAAAAAGGCCTAATTCATTTCTTATAGAACGCTTCTAAAAAGAATAGAGAGAAATAGCCGACCAATAAAATAAACCAACCAAAGGTAATGATAAATTCCAGGGTGGTGGAAAAGGACATGGAAAAATTTTCAGAGATCATGCTGTAAATGTCTTCCAGGGCATCGAGCGTTTTGTTAACATTTGTTTTCCATTCCTCCAGGTGTAATTTTTTGGTTATCAGGTCAAACAAACGGGCTGAATACCAATCCCCAATGAGATTAATATTACGTTCTGCGGCAGCAAATTCCTGGATGGATTCAGTACGGATCTGTATAATTTCACGCAAGGAATGTC
>DBJWYX010000272.1:0-3739 GCA_052360825.1 Candidatus Wunengus sp. YC64 | reverse complement strand
AGTGTTTTAGAAAATCAGGGAATTCCCTTTAAAGATATTCACTATTCGGATTATACAAAACAAATTGGAATGACCATCTTCGGCACGATGAAGAGAACAGACCCGATTACTATGGAGGAAACAGAGGTCGTTAATGGTATCGTACTCATTCGCGTGAATACGAAAGATTCTATTGAACAGTTGATCCAGGACTGGCCGAATAGGGGAGAAACAGGCGAGACCTTGTTGGTGCGGCGGGAGGGAGACAAGTTAATGTTCCTTAACAATACGCGGCATCTCTCTGGTACTGCGTTAAAAATGAGTATTGCCGCGAAGTTACTTGTACCCGAATCTTTTATGTTAGATGCGGTTGAAGAAGGTATTATAAAGGCATTTGACTATCGGGGAGTGGATGTTCTCCTGGCCTTTCGGTACATACCGCAGTTGAAGTGGGGTTTAATTGTAAAACAGGATACTTCCGAGGCATTCATGCCCATTATGGAATTAAAAAATCAGGTTATTACCCTTGCGATAGTGAGTGTGGTGATTATCGTAATTATCGTTTTTGTTCTCGCGCACGGAATTACACACCCCATTCTTCAGTTAGTTCAGGGGGCTAATGCTATTGGGAAAGGAATACTTGGGCATCGTATTTTAATTAAATCACGGGATGAAGTGGGTATACTCGCATCAGAGTTCAATAGGATGGCTGAAAAGTTGGAAGAATCCTATGCGGGTCTTGAACAAAAGATTCGTGAAAGAACTACCCAGTTCAGGGAGTCCGAAGAAAAATATAGGGAGTCCATTAATCTGGCAAATGACGCGATTTTTTCTCTGGATGTGGATTCGGCGCTGATTATTGACTCGAATAAAAAGGCAGAAGAGGTGTCTGGCTGTTCTAAATATGCGCTGAGTAAAAAGAAAATATGGGAAATAGTCGTTGAATACGATCGTGACAGGGCAAAACAATTGTGGATGACTATAAATAAGACCGGTTCCGGGATGCTGGATAATATTGATTGTCAGCATATTGACGGGAGACTTACTCCAACCAGTATAAGTGCAAGTGTGATTGAACATGGTAAAAAGAAGACGATCCAATGGATTTGCAGGGATATTACCGAGAGGAAGAAAATGGAGTTGCAACTCATTCAGGCTGAACGTTTGGCTGCTGTTGGAGAATTGGCCGCTGGTGTTGCTCATGAGGTAAATAACCCCCTCGGGGGGTTGCAGAATTTCGTAAAAATGATGAAGGAAGAACCTGGAAATACCTCACAAAATCTGGAGTTTCTCGATTTGATGTCCGAGGGGTTGAAACGGATCGAAGTAATTATTAAACAGTTGATGGCGTTTTCTCGGCCGTATTCTACGCATATGGCCAATCATAGTCTAAACGAAATTGTTGAAAGTTCCTTGCGGTTTGTAGACCACAGGATAAAAGAACAAAGCATCCGTTTGGAGAAAGTTTTATCACCCGAATTGCCCGAAATTTACGGAGATGCGGATAATATTTCGCAAGTTATCATTAATATTATTGTAAATGCGCTGGATAGTATGTCAAGCGGCGGCAGCCTTATAATAAAGACCGGTTATTGTGATCATCAACCATCGAATATACAAGTTACAATTACGGATTCCGGAATCGGGATCAAAGAAGAGATTCTCAGTAAAATATTTAATCCGTTTTTTACCACAAAAGAGATGGGAAGCGGGTTGGGGCTTGCAATCAGTAAGAGAATTATGGATGATCATAATGGAAATATACTGGTTGAAAGTAAGGTGGGTGAAGGGACGACATTTTTTGTTTGCTTGCCGGTAAGAAAAGTGACAGTCCTGACATGATGAGCAATATTTCCAGATTATAATAAAATTGAGGAGTGATGTATGAGTAGTAAGGTACTAATAGTCGATGATGAAAAACTCATGAGGATATCATTAGAAAGCCAATTAAAAAAGGAAGGATATAATGTAAAATCAGTGGATAATGCCATTGATGGATTAAAAATGGTGAAATCCGAAGAGTATGATATTGTGGTGACTGACCTGAGGCTCTCTGGAATGAGCGGGATGGATTTTCTCAAAGAAATTAAAAAACATAATCAGGAAATTATAGTCGTCATCATGACGGCTTATGGGACGCTCGAAAGTGCCGTATCTGCTATCAAAGAAGGGGCATATGATTATATTGCAAAACCATTTTCTACCGACGAGTTAATTATCAAACTTCAAAGAGCGCTATACTATAAAAATACGACTGCTGAGGTAAATCGTCTAAGAAGAGAGATACAGTCTGAGTTTGAGTTCGGCAATATTATTGGAAAGAGCGAGGCTATGAAAAAAGTGCTTGAGACTGTAAAGAGCGTCTCTGATAGAGATGCAACTGTCCTGATACGGGGGGAAAGTGGAACGGGGAAAGAGAAAATAGCCGGCGCCATACATTATCATAGCATAAGAAGAAACGGTTCGTTTATCAGGGTAAGTTGTGCTGCATTAAACAGGGAGATACTGGAGAGCGAACTCTTTGGACATGAAAAGGGTGCTTTCACCGGAGCAGTTAAGACAAGGCGTGGAAGGTTTGAGCTGGCAAACGGTGGCTCAATTTTTTTGGATGACGTTGATGATATCCCATTGGATATGCAGGTCAAACTCTTGCGAGTGCTTCAAGAGAGGACGTTTGAAAGGGTCGGTGGCGAGGAAACCCTGAGTGTTGATGTCAGGATTATCTGTGCAACGAAGAAAGACCTTTTGGAACACGTAAAAGAAGGATATTTCAGGGAAGATTTATTCTATCGGTTGAATGTGGTGCCAATTAATATTCCACCATTACGGGAACGGAAGGAAGATATTCCGCTCTTAATCAACTATTTTTTAAAGAAGTTTGTATCTCAATATGAAGATGCACTGCCAGATGTTTCGCAGGAGGTGATGGATGTTCTGCTGGCTTATAATTGGCCTGGAAATGTTAGAGAGCTTGAAAATGTTATCGAACACTCAGTTGCATTTTCTAAATCGAAAGGTATTTCGATAGAAACGCTTCCAGAATATTTGAGGAGGGTTGATATACGCACAGATTTATTATCGATGGATTTGTCCAATAAACAAGAAATAAATTTGCAAGATGCGCTTACTGAAGTTGAAAAGAAACTCATCCAGTGGGCACATCAAAAAACAAATGGTAATCAGGTAAAAATGGCGGAGATATTAGGCATTCCAAGAACAACACTACGAAATAGATTGATTAAATTACAACTATTCGAAAAAGTGTTGTCATAACAGCATGACTGCAATAGGACATTTCGTGACCATAAATAGTCATATCTCTTATAGCGTTTATTATTAGACAGATAGAACTACTACTACAATATAATCCATTCCAAAATGACCATTTGTAGTCTTTTGTTTCCAATGAAACGGTAGATTTAATTTATAAATAATATCAGTGCCTATAAGTAGTTACACTTCATATTTTAAAAATGCAATACAATGGTACAATTATTGCGCTCTTGCTGAATCCGCTTACGATTAGTTTGATTCTAATTTTATATGCGTATGGTATATTCAAAACAATAATTTAAGTTTACGAAAGGAGGTGGATGTCAAATTTAGACCATTAAATTGTACAGGATCGTTTAAGATGTATCTTTTAAAGTAGTTGAAGAAGTGTAGTATTAATCAAAGATTGAGGTATATATTCCTATAAGACATTAGGAGGTAAAGGAGAAGCGATGAAAGGGAAGGGAATGATAGGTGCGTTGGTATT
>DBJWYX010000271.1:0-3760 GCA_052360825.1 Candidatus Wunengus sp. YC64 | reverse complement strand
TATCTGTATTACAAATTTATAAAACCTTGTTTTTTTAGCAAGGATTTTTAAGCTGCTTTTTGGAGCAGCGAGATAGAAGTAGTTCTAAAGAGTAACGATGTAGACATAACCAGATGCCCTTTTTGAGTAATACGATAGAGTCTTGTTTTTGGGACTTTTTTAATAAGCCCATGAGCCCTCAAGAGACTTATAAGTCGTGAGGTACGTGCGACATTGCGATGTCTTTCTTCCTCTGTTGTATTTGAGGGAAAAAGTATCGCGCAGATATTTTCATTGCGAAAACCATGTAAAAGGAATTCACCATGCAATACCGCTTGGAACAGCCTTGCTTCATCAGACGTAATGGGGCGAAGCGCCCGATAACGACGGTTGTTTTTGGAAATGCTGTTGGAGACAGCATCCATGAGTTGAAACGAGGGTTCTTCCTCCCCAATAACAGAGAGGGCATCAATGTAACGGGCGTTGGCAGCAAGAGAGATTTCGGCATGACGGTAAATATCAGACACTCCTTTACGCATGGGAATCCATGCTTTCTGTTTTTGCCCCTTTCGCTCTACCTCTCGGTAGACCTTAAAACGTCGCGGGTTGTTTATGGTTGTCTCGATCCTCAGCACGCAACCTTGCTTGTCGTACATTTTGATCGAGTTCTCTTCAACCCAGTGCTTTATGCGTACGCCCTCGACTCTTTTGCTAATAGTACTTATGACCTCACCGCTGAAGCGGGTATTGCAGCGTCTTTGGAGAAAACGCATCACGTCTTCAGAGCTAAAATGTTCAATCGCATGGTGGATAAGCCTTGGATACAGTTTTTTAAGGCTGGCGGCGTCCTTGAAGATGACATCGGTAGCATACTCGGCTTGTCGGATAGTCCAGTAGTAGCCATGCAAGTCAAGTCCGGAATGGGGCTGGAGCAAAGGATTAAATCTCTGGCCAAATTGATCCAGGAGGCGATGCCAGTTTCGGCTGAGCATGGACTCGGCCATCTTTCGTGCAAGCCATTCCCGGCCATTCATACAGACCTGGATAGAACAGGGAAACCAGCTTTGAAGCCGAACATGCATAAAGCCAAATTCCCGGTCAATAAAGTAAAAATAAAAATGAAGACATTTGCGAACGGCGGGAATCAGCTTGAGCTTCTCTATCTCTTTGTCTTTCTGAATAGCATACGACTGACACGGCTCAACACAATACAAAACACAAATCAGTCCATCGGCAATACTATCCCGTTGCATAATAGCTTTAGCAATTTCTTCCTTCGATTTGCTGGGGGATGCAACATACTGAAAAGGACGAGCACGGTGGCGGGCAAACGCTTCGGCACACTCTTTGATTTGATTCGACTTCTTCAGGACAAAGTCTCCAAAATCTTTCAGCAAAATATGGTGGCTCGAAAGAAATGCTCTCATGCCCTCCACATAACTGATGGAGCACAGCGTTCCCCGAAAGAGGACTCGATCAAAACCAGAGATGACTCCGTAAATAGTATCTTTATGACGATTCAGAAATTGCTCCATGGTATTTTCCTCCTGATTATGGATTTTCTCAGCTACATAATTTGGCAGGAAAATACCTGGAGTTTCAAGCTTTATTTTAAAAATCATTTTCTTGGTTCTCAAATACATAAAAATCTGTGTAAATCTGCTTCATCTGCGTAATCTGTGTCCTGTTTTTGGTTGTGGCTACGCCACGCTGTGAAAATCTGTGTCCCAAAATAAACTATTTGTCATTCGTGTAAATTTGTGTCTATTCGTGGCTAAATAAAAAGGAGACTGTAAGATTTTATTTTTCGGCATTAAGTGATTTTGTCAAGGCAATGGAACCCTATCATTCAGATAATGCTACTGACCTTGATGAAGGCGAAAGACAGGATATTAAACTTGCCTCTAATATGAGAGAAAATGTACTTCTATTGATCGATGATAAAGCGGGTAGGGAAGCTGCCGGCAGATTAAATAAATGTGTTTTAAAAATCAGTGAAATCTGCGGATGAAAAACCTATGGATAAGTATCGAATAGATAGTCATAAACTTTTATATCATGTCTCCAGGGTAAATGATTGGTTAAAAGGGGAAAATATTTATCCCATCTATGCTGAAATTTCTCCATCGGGCACTTGTAACCACCGATGCACTTATTGTGCTTTGGATTTTATGGAATACCAACCGCGATTTTTGGATAAAGAGATGCTTAAGGAAAGGCTATCTGAAATGGCATCGCTTGGTTTAAAGAGCATTATGTATGCAGGGGAAGGTGAGCCGCTTCTGCACAAAGATATTGGAGAAATAATCAACCATACAAAAAAGGTTGGCATTGATGTCGCCATAACAACTAACGGGGTACTGTTAAAAAAAGACCTCTTAGAAAATATAATTGGAAATGTTACTTGGATAAAAGTAAGTATAAATGGTGCAACAAGGGAAACATATGCAAAGACTCATAGAATAAGTCCTGATAATTTTGACAAGGTAATAAAAAATGTATCTTATGCTGTGAAGATAAGACGTGAGAAAGGGTATAAATGCACTTTAGGTGTGCAGCTTATACTTTTGCCTGAGAATTTTCAAGAGACAGCGTTTCTAGCACAACAGGCTAAAGAGATAGGTTTGGATTATTTAGTCATAAAACCTTATTCACAGCATCCATTAAGCAAGACGACTAGGTATAAAAATATAAAATATAGTGATTATCTTCATTTATCAGACAAATTGAATGATTTTAACGATGATAAGTTTAGTGTAATATTCCGTGCTAATACGATGAAGAAATGGGACGATAGTAGACGGAATTATAAACACTGCCTTGCACTTCCTTTCTGGTCTTATATAGATGCTGGAGGGACTGTATGTGGATGCAGTGCTTATCTCAACAATGAGCGCTTCAGTTATGGAAACATTTATGAAACTACATTTAAGGAAATTTGGGAGAGTGAGAAAAGGAGAAAGTCTGTTCAGTGGACTGAGGAGAAACTTGATACAAGCCAGTGCCGGATAAATTGCAGGATGGATGAAATAAACAGATATCTCTGGGATTTAAAACATCCTCCCGAACATGTAAATTTTATTTAGCTTTACTAATTAATTTTGAATAAACGACGGATGATGTTAAAGGGTCGATTGCGTGAAAAGGCAAATCAAATACGCAAAGATTTAATAGAGATCGCAGTTCGAAACGGAGCGGGTCATATTGCTCCTTCACTTTCCTGTGTTGATGTTCTGGTAGCACTTTATTATAGGATAATGCGCCTTTCAAATTGTCCACAATGGGAAGAGAGAGATCGGCTTATATTTTCCAAAGCGCATGGATGTTATGGTCTTTATGCAGTTCTTGCTGATATAGGATATATTGAACGTAATGATTGGGAGAGTTTCTATAAAGGAAGTTTTTTATCAGGATGTTTGGAACGTCGTGTGGAAAGTGGTTTAGAGGCAAGTTGTGGATCGCTTGGCCATGGGTTACCAATAGCTGTTGGTGTTGCTTTCGGGGCAAAACTACAAAATAAAACGTACAGGGTTTATTGTATTGTTGGTGATGGTGAAATGCAAGAAGGGTCAAATTGGGAAGCAATTCAATTTGCAGTTAAACACAAGCTAGCGAATTTAACAGTAATCATCGACCACAATACATTGCAAGCTATGGATTTTTTGAAAAATGTTTTAACTATGGAAGAAAGAAGGAATGATTTACAAAAAAAAATGAAGGCTTTTGGATTTGAGGTAAAAACCTGCAATGGACATAACATTAAAAGCATCATTTCCATCAT
>DBJWYX010000270.1:0-3763 GCA_052360825.1 Candidatus Wunengus sp. YC64 | reverse complement strand
TCCATATGGGCTGGACATCGATGCTGGCAACGAATATTTTGTTGTAACCAATCCAAATCGAGAAGCGCTCTTACTCCTTTTTTAGGTATAGTCGTCTGTCCCATACAAGAACTTTCTTTAAATAAATTTTTAAGAATAAATTAAACAATTAACTCGGTTTCAAGAGGCACGATTTTGCTTGTATCCACAACCAGCTTACCAGCATCATCAAGAACAACTTCAAAATGATTCAAAGGTCTAGGTGCTGGACCGGCAAAGTTCACACCATTTCGATAGTATTTACTTCCATGACATGGACACTCAAAAATATTCTTTTCCTTCGAAAATTCCACTGCACACCCCAAATGTTGACACACGACAGAAATAGCCTTAAAACTATTGCCATCTCGTACAATGAATATCTTCCTCGATTTCAAAGTAGTTACAGAATTTTCCAAAAAAGCCTTTGGCTCTCCAACAGCAAATCGTGGCGAAGGCTCGAAAAGCACCTTGGGATAAAAGAACCCCTTGTACCCGAGAATTTGCGATAAATACGCCCCCATTGTGGCAAAAAACATTGCCCACCCGGCTAACGTCAAAAAATTTCTACGGGAAACGGTAAACCAAATTCCCCCCTCTTTTTCAGAGGTACAGCACTTATTTTTATCTTTCGCTTCCATGACACGACCTCCCACTTAAACCCTTATTCTTTAGTATTTATAAATTATTTATTACATATAATACGGTTGTTTCTTGCGTACAATCTATAGAGTGCGCATATTATATTTATCGATGAAAAAAGTCAAGTATATTTTACTAGAAGTATAATATACTTTCACGCTTTTTTTATCAATAAACGATAAGAGCCTTCCATGTTCTCTACTTTTATTATCTTATGACCTTCTTCTTTTATACTTCGAGGAACACTCCTTATCGGTTCCCCATCATCTAATATTATCTCTAAAACCTGACCAGAATCCATCATTTCCAATTTTAATTTTGTCTTCACAAAATTAATCGGACAGAGCACTCCTCTTAAATCTATATGGTCGTCAGGAACGAGCTTTTCTTCCTCTGCCATTTGCAAAATTCCCCGATAAAAATAATTTTATAAATTTCGAAATCCATGTTTTTAAGCACACCCCAAGCAACATGAGGCGCTACGTCAGCGCTTCAGCACACTTTTATTTCTTCTTCTTCGAATTGCTTCTTTCCTTCATTAAAAACCCACGATTTTGTATCGAATTCTTCACCCTTTTCAATAGCAACAATTATATACGAGAACCAAGAACATGCATGTTCAGTATCATATACAGATGGAACCGCTGGGTGGTCAGGATGGGAATGATAAACGCCAATAATTTGAAGACCTTTTTTTACCGCTTCTTTATCAACTTTTTCAAAATCATCTTTCTCTATCACGTATCTGTCATGAGCCCTTTCAAAATTTTTGTTTTGTACAGGACAGACTTCAACTACCCTTTTTTCCGAGGTATTTGTGCCGATCAAAAGCCCACAACATTCGAGAGGATAGCTTTTTTTTACCAGTTCCTTTATAAAACAAAGCTTATCATTATCAATACCTAACAAAGTCTGACTCCCAAATCTTCTAACAAATCTTATTTTTCTACACCTGCCCAAAAACTCGTGCTCAGATACCGGTCACCCCTGTCAGGGAAGATCGTGACAATCAAACCTCTGTCAATTTCACTCGCCACTTTCAATGATGCCACTAATGCCGCACCCGAAGAATATCCGACAAAAAATCCTTCTTCAGATGCAAGACGCTTAACGGCTGTATAGGCGTCTTCCGTATCCACCACCAGCTTTCTATCCGGAAAATGCTCATCATATATACCCGGGACAATCGAAGTAGACATCTGTTTCATACCTTCCAATCCATGAATAGGAGTTGATGGTTCAACCGAAATCACCTGAATGTCAGGATTATATTCCTTCAGTCTCCGCCCTGTTCCCATAAGGGTACCGCTGGTCCCCAGGCAAGCAATAAAATGGGTTATCTCGCCTCCCGTTTGTTTCCATATCTCCACACCGGTAGTTTCGTAATGCGCCTTCCAATTTGAAGGATTATTGTACTGGTCGGCATAAAAATACTTTGAAGGCTCTTCACTTACAAGCCTCTTCGCCTCTATCATAGCGCCATCCGATCCCAGCAAAGGATCAGTAAATACAATCTTCGCTCCAAAGGCACGCACAATCCTCTTCCGTTCCTCGCTGACGTTTTGAGGCATTACCAAGGTTACTTTGTATCCCTTCGTGGCACCAATGAGCGCATAAGCAATACCCGTATTTCCTGATGTGGAATCCACAATGATTTTGTCCCGGTTTAATCTCCCGGATTTTTCAGCATCCTCTATAATCCTCAATGCAGGGCGGTCCTTAACAGAACCTCCAGGATTTAACCACTCTGCCTTGGCATATATTTCCACATCTCTGTCTTTTAAACCATTGGTAATTCTATTAATCTTCAAAAGAGGAGTATTCCCAATTCTGTCTGAAATGGAGCTTTTGGATATCCGTTTTGATATGCACTTAGAATTTTTCGTTACCGTACCTGCCACGACACTGCCTTTCGTCCGTTATATAAATAGCTGTGTTTCTGCACCATCAGCCATTTCCAAAATAGTCGTCAGCCCTAGGATATCATCTACCCTGGACTTAACCTTAGCTTCTTCCAATTCCATCAATTTCACGGCTGCTGTGCATGCATAGACCTTTAAATTCCCCATCTTTCTGACTTCATTAAGTATCTCTTTGAGAGAGACCGGATTAATCTCCTGCATACGTTTTGACAATCGACCACCCTCTTCGCCAAACTCATCGGATAATTTTTTGACATCAAACTCGTCATTCACAAATCTTCTCAACGCCCAAAAGAAAAGGAAAATATACGTTTCCCTTCCCATTGAGGCTGCTGTAATGGCCAAAGTAATGATCTGATACAGCTTATCATAAGTGCCGCTGTGAGCAAATATGACGAATTTTTTTTTGTCCTTCATTATCGTGATTTTGTATGTTTATACAATTATTCCATTATTTTGTTATCTGAATGCACTTGCAACTTCTTTTTTGAATTTGTCCAAACCTACACGGTCTATTACGGTACCAATTCTTTCCTTTGTCTTACCGTTCTCTTTATACCATTTCAGGGTTGCAGAAATAAAATCGTTGACCTTGCTATCCGGCAAGAAATTGGCTACCACATCCGCCTCACGCGGATGTCTTCCATGTTTTCCGCCGGTACGCACCAGCCAACCCTTCTTCTTATCCTTCCAGGCGTCTGTCGGGCATGCCCTGATACAATCGCCGCAATACACACACTTAGATTCGTCAAACATCGGCCTACCCTCTTTATCCGATACAATTGCACCTTCCTGGCAGGCCTTTGCACACAAGGTACATCCATTGCATAAATCTTTGCTCCATACAGGATACACCACACCCTGAAACCCCAAATCCATCTCCCTTGTCCTTGCACAATCAATCGGACAACCTGAAAAACTCATTTTAAACTTATGATGGCAGGGTGTGCCAAAATGCTTATCATCAACCTCCAATGCCTTTGATTGCGCATCCATAATTCCATTTGGGTTATACTCACAGCCTCCGCATGCCGTGGGCACCCTGACCCTTGGACCGCAAGAGGCAATCTTTTGTCCCACCGTAGCCAACTCCTTCACTACGGCATCAAAGTCATCAATATGGACACCAATAATTTCTACCGACTGTCTGAAACTCAAATGACAGTATCCCATTCTGCTAT
>DBJWYX010000269.1:0-3764 GCA_052360825.1 Candidatus Wunengus sp. YC64 | reverse complement strand
TACGACTTTATGGTTTCACCCCATCCACCGTCAGAATTTTGGACACTTTTCATCCACTCAGCGGCCTTTTTGATGTATGGCTTATTCATATCCTCTCCGATCGCCAGGAGAGCGGCAAGGACAGACCACGTGCCATAAATATAGTTTGCGCCCCAACGCCCAAACCACGAACCGTCTTTTTCTTGCTCTTTTTGGAGAAATTCTACGGCCTTTCTGATATTAACGTAGGTCTTGCTAAACCCAACACGTCCTAAAAATTCTAAGCATCGGCCTGTGACGTCGCTTGTACTCGGGTCTAATAATGCATTAAAATCTGCGAAAGGTATATGATTTAAAATTGCTTTGTTGTTATTGCGGTCAAATGCCCCCCATCCGCCATCATCACATTGCATAGCCTGAATCCACCTCAAACCGCGTAAAAACGTCTTTTCCTTGTGTGATGTCTCTGGTAAGGATATGCGCTGTAATGCCATAAGCACAGCGGCGCTGTCGTCCGTATCGGGGTAAAACTCGTTGGCATACTGGAAGTACCAGCCACTTGGTTCTTCTACCTTGCACTTCAAAGCCCAGTCACCGAAATTCCTGACTTCCTTGCTGACGAGCCACTCTCCTGCCCTCTGTAATGCTGGATGTGTGCTCGGTATGCCTGATTCGTGAAGTGCAATAATTGCCCAGGCTGTATCCCAAACGGGAGATACGCAGGGCTGTAAATAAAGTTTGTCCTCTTCATAAACCATCAGTTTCTCGATTTCTCTTAGCTGGTTTACCAGTGCAGGGTGATCATCTGAATAACCAAGGCATTTCATGGCAAATATGGAATTAACGATTGCCGGCCATATGGCCCCCAAACCACCGGACTTCTCAAGATGTTCAAGCATCCATTTTTCTGCCTTCCGGAGGGCGATCTTTCTAACAAATTTAATGGGGTGCTGTTCGTAACGCCTGAAAATACTATCGGCATCGATAAAGAAATTGTGCCAGCACCATCCCGACTGGTCTCTCTTAATACGATAGACCACTTTATCACGGGGAACGAGGTAGAGTTCTTTCAGCAGATCATCCCCAACAGGAATATGCGGCTTTTTATCAATGGCAATAGAGAGGGGGACGACAATGCACCTCGACCAATACGACATCTCGTAAATGCTAAAATAAAAACCAGGGGGGAACAGGATCATTTCGGCAGGAACGGCGGGTACCGCTTGCCAGTCAACCTGTCCAAACATAGCAAGGTAAATCTTGGTAAAGCAGTTGGTCTTCATTATGCCGCCCATATCAAGGATGCACTTCTTTGCCTTCTGCATAAAGAGTTCATCGGCAGAATATCCGGCCAATTTCAAGGCAAAATATGCCTTTACCGAGGCGCTAATTTCACGGGGTCCTCCATAATAAATATTCCATCCACCGTCAGGAAGCTGATGTTCAAGGAGGAGGTTCACAGCCTTTCTTTGCTTCTCATGATCTACCTTCCCGAGAAAGTGCATGAGCATGATGTAATCTGATGTTACGGTTGTATCTGCCTCTAAAATTCCTACCCAGTGTCCATCGGAATGGTTTTGATTGCTGAGCAGATATTGTTGTGCACTGTTTATGGCACTATTCAATGGATTTTTGGCTAGTGAATTAGTATCGATGCCAGTCCTCACAGGGGTACTTTCAAATCTCAATTCATGCCTGGGCAGTTCGGTAACCGGGTGTTTCCCATTTCCGTTTCCATTCCCATTTCCATGGAATTTATAGATACGTGTTTCTAATCGTTCTAAAAAGTTAGATAAGAAATTTCTCATGCTTCAGAAACCCTCAACAATTACATAGGTGTGTCAATTACAGTCGTCTTCCTAAATATTAAGTAGGTAATTATCATTAGGTTAAGTAAATAATCGATGCACAAAATAACAAATTTATAAGTCAATTTCAAGTAAAACTTGCTTTATTTCATAGCTTATTATAGTATGAATCCGGACAACCAATGGGATAATCAAGGTAAAAATTTCTTTTATTAAGTTTTGGATATAGTTACGAGTGAAGGTTATAGTTGAAGGTACAGAGCAACTCGCAACTATCAATTTGATTATGGTTATTCTGCGCTATGACACTGCTTATTTATGACGACATCTTTTTGAAGCATGATACTGGGTACAGCCATCCTGAAAATGCCAAAAGGCTTGAAAATACTGTAAAATACCTTCGGGCGAGCGGACTTTGGGATCAATTGAGAGTGGAGAAACCTCGCGCCGCATCATTGGAGGAAGTCAAACTGGTTCATCCGCAATCTTACATCGAGACCATCAGGCAGATCGCAGACACTGGTGGTGGTTGGCTGGATGGCGATACGGTAGTTTCCCGCGCATCATACGATGCGGCTGTTCATGCAGCAGGCGCACCCCTGACAGCCATTGATTTAATCATGAAAGGGGAAGAGAACAATGGTTTTTGTCTGGTACGTCCGCCAGGACACCACGCCACACCTTCAAGAGGAATGGGCTTTTGCCTCTTTAATAATGTAGCCATTGCGGCAAAATACCTGCAGTCGAAGCACCGGCTGGAAAAAATCCTCATTGTTGACTGGGATGTCCACCACGGGAATGGTACGCAGGATGCGTTTTACAACGACCCGGCGGTGTTGTACTTCTCAATGCACAGATACCCGTTTTATCCCGGTTCCGGGAGAAAAGAGGAGGATGGCCAGGGCAAAGGCAAGGGATTCAACGTCAATGTGCCCCTCTCGTTTGATACGATGCCTGAAAGATATATTGAAATATTTACGGATGTTATGGAACAGAGGGTAAATCAATTTGTTCCCGAATTTATCATCATTTCTGCAGGCTTTGATATTTACAAAAAAGACCCGATTGGTGGTTTGAATTTGAATATTAATGATTTTGGGACATTAACGGAGATTGTCACGAAATCCGCTGAGAGGCATTGCAAGGGTAGGGTTGTATCATGCCTTGAGGGTGGTTACCATCTATCCGACCTGCCTTTGTGTATAGAAGCCCACCTCAAGGCATTGTTTCAGGCATAATTAACTTTTTTGTTCCGCAGAGACTTTCATCTGATTAATCTTTTTTGCGAGTCGTGATTTCTTTCTGCTTGCGGTATTTTTGTGTAAAATGTTTTTGGCAACACCCTTGTCTAATTTTTTTACCGTTAGTCGGAGTTCTTCTTGTGCCGCTTGTGCATTTCCCTCTTTTACTACACTCAAAAACTTTTTCAACTGGGTTTTTAATGCTGCTCTATACGACCGGTTTCTCAAATTTTGTTTTATGTTTTGCCTGAGCCTTTTTTTGGCTGATCTCATTATAGGCATATGTCACTCCTTTAACCAAAATTTACGTATAAATACTATTAATAATAAATTCAAAAAAAACAATAGTTTATAATTTATGTAATTTATCACCTAAAGTCAACAGGAAAACGAAAGAAGCTTGCATTCTGCGTGATTTTTTATTATAGTAAATTAAAATTATGTGACTTTTATAGTATTCCTGTAAAAACATCTTTTCCCCATTCCCCGCTCCCCGTTTTCACGAGGACATGTTTTATGGGGACAAGGTTGTGTAAGTTTTTAGACTTTGTCGTGAGCTCAGTCGAACGAAATAATGACGTGTGTCGAATGACGAGTAAAACGTCACCTGCCACACGTCACTTGTCTTATCTTTACTGCTAATAAATACTGCTAATGAATATAGTTAACTATCCAGACCCCGTGCTCCGTCAAAAGGCAAAACCCCTCACGGAGATCAATAAAGAGGTATACCTGA
>DBJWYX010000268.1:0-3770 GCA_052360825.1 Candidatus Wunengus sp. YC64 | reverse complement strand
TTTTTTTGGTGCCAAATAAATGTTCGACGCTGGCCAGTTTCATGAGAAGTTTATGTTCTTTAATCTTTTTTTGGCAGAATTTGAATTCAACGGGAATCATTTCATCGGTTATCTTTTTTTGTTTTTCCTTATCATCAGGGGTAGCCTTACGTAAAACCTCACCAAAATTTTCAATTGGATCGGCATCGTCTATTTCTTTAACCTTGGTAATAACTTCCCCAAACTCTACACCGCGGCTGGAACGAATTATGACTGGATCACCTTTTTTTAACGAGTTAAATGCAGCAAAAAAGTCTGATGTATTTTTTAAGACACCGTATCGAATAGTTAGTATGTGTCGCATGCAGGTATATTTGTGATGAGATGGATAGTACGGTCTTTGTAAAAGTAAGAATATTTATAAATAATAACAATTGTCCTATATCTTGTCAAGGTTACACGTTTTTTTGCATGTGATTATGTGTAATAGCTTCAATGAATTACACTTGCATTGTGAGTTTCAAATATGATATTATCCCCTTTAAACGATAAAAACGGTAAAAGAGGTGAATATTTTCAAATTAAGATTATGAGGTTGGGCAATGAAAAAATTTCTTGTTGGTGTAATAGCTGTAAGTAGTATGGCATTGCTGCTATTCCCAGGAACGCCAGGGAATACGTTATATGCGCAAGATGCGTCTAATAAGTTGAATATGCTTGAGATTGTTATTTCAAATCTTATTGCAAGGGTTGAAGCTTTGGAAAAGCGTGTAAGTGCGTTGGAGAAAAATTCCTCTGTGGGTGTTGCAAAGGCGCCTAAAAAAGAAGCATCTATAAAGGAACCACCAAAATCTTCTTTTACCAATGGGTTTGAGGATATTGGGAGTGGGTTTTTTGTAAGGAATGTGCGTTTCAATCCATTTGGTACAAATGTGCTTTTTACGGGAGAGATAGCCAATAGGTCTGATAAGAATTATCGCTTTGCAAAATTTACATTAGAAATCTACGATGATCGGGATTTATTGGTCAAAAAAGAAGAATTTACCGTTCCAGACCTCCCTAAGGAGAGTGTAAAATCCTTTGAATCCATGCTTATAGGGGTTGAAACAGGTCTTATTGATAGATATGTGATTAAGGCAGTTGAATAAGTATATGTCGTTTGTTTAAGCCTATTGCACAAATATAGTAAACGTTAATATGTTCACCATAGTTTCACGAGAGGTTTATTGATAAGTAATCGCTTTAAGGATATAATAAAGGAGTTGATCGTTGTACGAAAAATACTGGGGACTGAATGAGTTGCCATTTGAAAATGTCCCTGACCCGCGCTTTATGTATCATTCCACGCAGCATGAGGAAGCCCTGATGAGATTACTATATGCCACCAAAGCACAGAAAGGAGCTGCCATGTTGTCGGGTGAGGTGGGATGCGGTAAGACTACCGTAAGTCGCGCTTTCGTACAAGAATTATCAAGTGAAGAGTATGAAGTTGGTATCATAGCAAATCCAAGCATGGCAGCGCTGGATTTTTTAAAGGAAATTCTTTATCAGTTAGGTATTGAAAAAACGGCGGATTCGAAGCCGGAACTTTTGCACATATTGAATGATGCAATGCTCCAGAATCTGAATAAGAAGAAAAAAACAGTCCTCATTGTAGACGATGCCCAGGCAATCGAAGATGTTGTGACATTTGAAGAGTTGAGGCTCTTGTTAAATTTTCAATTAAATAATCAGTTTCTATTGACCTTGATTTTAATAGGGCAACCCGAACTGAGAGATAAGGTCGTAAAGATACCTCAACTGGATTCCAGGATATCCATACGGTATCATTTAAAACCATTGGACATAAAGGAAACAGCGCAATATATATTGTTTAGACTTAAAATTGCCGGCATGCAGAGGAATATTTTCACAAAAGAGTCAATTGAGAAGATTCATGAATATACCGGAGGCGTTCCACGCAAGATAAACAATACCTGTGATTTGAGCTTGCTGGTAGGTTTCAGTAAAAAAATAGAACTGATTGATTCAAAGATTATACAGCAGTTAATTGACGATGCGAAATAGATAGAGGATTAAGATGGCGCGACTCTCAGACATAATCAAACAGGGAAAAGTCCCGGAGAAAAATGATAAGTCTATTCAAGACGAAAGGGACAAAATAAGGATCAGAGAACTTGCGGAGTTAAAAACAAAAAAAGAGACTGTTGTTGAAGAAAAGAAAGAATCCGCGAAGATAGAGGAAGAGGATTTCCCCAGTGAATCCGGCACAAAGAAAGAAGAAAAAAAGGCCGCAGCCGGACTGCAAGATTTGGAATTTCCCAGCGAGTCAAAGGCAAAGGTATTTGAGAAGGTCTCTGAAAAGCCGTTATTCCCCGGAGAAGTAGAATCCCTCCCAACAGAAGCTGGAATCATCATCCGTGAGGAAGAACGGAAGGAAAAGGCATTCGTAGATATTTATGATGAATTTTATGAATTTTTGGCGGAAGTGTTAGATGCCGCAAAGACAGATCAAAAATTCAGCATTGACAGAGGAGTTGAGTTAGTTGCCAAAGTCATTGATACCCCCAGTGCGATTGAAAGTCTTTATCGCAAGGCCATCTATAGAAAAGAATTCAAATATGATGCCAGGGTGCATGGTATCAATGTGGCGATTTTTGCCATTAAGATAGGTGAGGGTCTTGGATATAAAAGGGATCAGTTAGTTGAATTGGGGATTGCGGCATTAATTCATGATATCGGGATGTGTAAGATTCCTGATGAAGTGGTTAATAAAGAAGGAATTCTTACGAACGAGGAATATGCGTTGATTAAGAAACATCCGCAGTTTGGATATGAGATCGTATTGAATTCCCTGGGAGAAAAATACAAATGGCTTGCAGAGGTAGTTTCCCAGGAACAGGAACGGGAAGGAGGCCAGGGCTATCCTCGTGGTCTGCAGGGAAACGAAATCCATGAATATGCCAAGGTGATTGGTATCGTGGATGTTTACGAGGCGCTGAGCCATCCCCGTCCTCAGAGGAAAAGGTTCTTGCCGTATGAGTCTACAAAGGTGATTGTCAACTCATCAAAGAATATATTTCCTCAAAAGTTGATAAGGGCATTGCTCACGAAATTGTCATGCTTTCCAATAAGTAGTTACGTGGTTCTCAATTCAAAGGCGATTGGCAGGGTCGTGGAAACGAACGAGGCGTCTCCGTTACGACCGGTTATAGAAATGTTGTATGACAGCATGGGAAAAAAGCTGACTGAAAAGAAGGTCATTAAACTCCAGGACACACCGTTACTGTATATTACCGATTCCATGTTTGAGGAAGATTTACCGAAATAGGAGAATACGCAGTGCAGAGCCTTAAGAAAAGGACGGATCTTCTTGTTGAGGAAATAGAGGATGAAGTAGTCATCTATGACCCCAGAACACATCGTGTACACCATCTGAACCCTATGGCAAGTATTATATGGGAACTCTTTGATGTTTCGGTAAGTCCACAGGAGATCGTCAAAGAGATAGTGGATGCCCTTAAGGCAGACTCTTCGACAGTGGAAAAGGATGTACAAGAGACCTTAAAACACTTACAGGAAAAGGGACTCCTGGAATGAGTTTATCAACCACCCGTTTTGAAGTGCTTTCTTTGCCCTTTGAATTAACTACCGACGATAGAAAATTCTTTGACGAATTCCTGGAACTTAATTCTGCGCTGGCTTTGCCCGGGAATGGCAAATTGCCTCAGGTGCGATACAGCGTGATAAAAAATACCAAATACTTCTGCATCAGGGAAAACGGCAAATTC
>DBJWYX010000267.1:0-3789 GCA_052360825.1 Candidatus Wunengus sp. YC64 | reverse complement strand
CATTAAAACTCCTCAGGTAGTTTCTGGCAAATGCGTCCTGAGAAATGCCCAGGAATGATGATATTTTTTCTATTTCTTTCTTATTGACCCATACCACACCCGGTTCACCACGGCAGCATCTGCCGCTTCGTTGACATTCGAATTTTAACCCTTCTTTGAACCATGGTAGCGTACTATCTTGAACACCCTTGTTTTTGTCAAATTTTACGTTATCCATATTCCAAACCTATTATAGTATTACTCTGTAAAAACTTCTTTTTTTGTAAGTTTTTAGAAATAGTGACGTGTGTCGAATGGCGAGTGACGAGAAAAAACGTCACCCGTCACCTGCCACACGCCACTTACCTTATCTGCACTACTTTGGTTGCGACTACGCGGCTCTAAGCAATTTCAGTTAAAAATCCTTAATAACACTAAACCATACTCGTTTATCGAACTCGTCAGTGTCATTTAGAGGGATTTCAAAACCGGCCAGTACATAAAGTTCATGAGCAAGGTCAAAACGAACTCCAGGGAGAATGTCGACTAGATACCTCTCACTCTCACCTTCTTCCGATTCTTCAGCCTCACTTTCAGCATCTTCCTCACCCTCAAACACAGTCTCACCCTCACTCTTATCCAATCCAAATCCCTTGTGTCCATTTAATTCGATGAAGGGGGTAATCCCATGTATACAAGGATTTTCTTTTATTGTAATAGTTTTCGATAGTGCGACGCCATAGAGAAAGTCCAGATCAGCATCTTCTCTGTGGCTCCCGCCGGTGGGAACGTCCACACCCAGAAAGGAATGTATGCTCATGCGATGTCCCAGATCCATCCAATAGGCAAGTTGCTGACCCACCGTAGTTATACCTTCGCCCAACTCCCGATCCTCATCACCTGTGGGAACATTTATAACGGAACCTGTAGATAACGACAAGGTATCGGACTCCAGAAGCATGGCTCTTAAGGCAAATTTTGTATCTCCAAATCCACCGCTTCCGTCATGTTCTTCGGTATGTACACGTATTATTTTTGGTTCTATATCGATTTTGATACGAAGTGTTAACGGAAGCTCCAAAGCCATCCCCCACTCATTAACGTCTGCTTCTCCTTTGTGCTCATCATCCACGTATATATAGTTAAAACGAACTTCTCTCTTAAAGAATGCCGGTGCAATACGTAAAAGAGGCACTCTTGGCGCTAGGTTTTCATTTTCTTCATACGCATCCCAGGGGGTAAGCCAACCCTCAAAAAAGTTTGAGAACCCAAGATTTCTTTGCAGACCGCTGTGTTCTTCCCGGGTTTTCATTATTTCATTTGCAGCCGTATCCCCTTTGTTATCTTGTGCTACTTTTTCCTCATTTGCAAAAGCACTGATTGTGTGTATGAATATCCATAAGCTTAATAGAAATATCATAATTGGAATACGATTCTGCATATTTTTCCTACTCCCTCTGCATAATTGGTTGTCAGGACATCTGTGAGATGTGTTTTTTCCAAAAGTACCAAAAAATACCATATATTCTAAGAAAAGGCAATTGTCATTTTAATCAACAGAATTTCCGGCAAGGTATCCAGTGGAAAATGCCGCCTGGAGATTAAACCCCCCTGTTGGGCCGTCAATATCAAGCGTCTCTCCCGCAAAATATAACCCCTTTAGAAGTTTAGATTCCATTGTCTTCGCATCGACTTCATCCAGATTTACTCCGCCTGCCGTTACAATAGCCTCCTCAATAGGACGATGACGAAGCAGTGTAAGACGCAATCCCTTGAGTTGTTTTAGTATCTTTCTTCTTTCCGGTGTTGTTATTTGAGATGCCTTTTTATGCGGCTCGATGTTACAAAGACCCAATAGAATAGGGGCTAATTTCTCCGGAATGAAAAAAGTAAGGCATGCTTTAATAGCTTTACAACCCTGTCGTTTAATCTGGTTTAAGAGAATCCTATCGAGTTCTTCTGTTGAACAATTGGGTTTAAAGTCTATATGGATTTGTATGAAACCATTTGGCAGGCATTCGACAAGCCGTTTGCTCATATCCAAAATGGCCGGTCCGGAAATGCCGTAATGAGTAAAAAGCGCCTCCCCAAAATGTTCTGCAATCTTTTTGTTCAGTTGATACGCTGAGATATTTACATTTTTAATGGGCGTTCCCTGTAAAGATTTTACCCACGACTCTTCCGTCTCAAAGGCAATAATTGCAGGGTATGTTGGACGAATTGAGTGACCTACACCAGCGGCAAATTCATAACCGTCTCCCGTACTTCCGGTAGCCGGGTAACTTAGCCCCCCCGTTGCAATTAAGACATTGTGTCCAAAAATATTACCGTGATTTGTCTCTACCCATCGGACATGATTGTTTTCAGATTTTAGTCGTAAAACATGCGTATTTGTCTGTATTTCTACATGACCATCCCGCATATAAGTTTCAAGCACTTTCAAAACAGAATCAGCCTTCTGGCTCTTTGGAAAGACTCGTCCTTTGTTCTCAACAACCGTTTCCACATCATGAGATAATAGGAATGATCGTAACTTTTGATTATCGAATGTTTCTAACGCCGTACGGAGAAAATTTCCTCCATTCCCGTATGCCTCCATAAATACCTGCAATGGGGCGGTGTTTGTAACATTGCAACGACCCGTAGCACACATGAGAAGTTTTTTGCCTAAACGGTCGTTTTTTTCAAGCAGAATGACCTTTTTCCCCCTTTCTGCGGCACGACCAGCAGCCATCATTCCCGCAGGACCACCGCCGATAACGATAAAATCATAATTATCCGTCATATTCTTATTAAGGTGGATTAACTTGATCGTATAGAAATTTTCATTTTTTTAAACGGGTTATACTATGTATGGCAAAGAGAATCCCCCTTTGTTAAGGGGAACTTAAACGGAATAACTCGTTTCTGAGTCTAATCTATGAATGCCTTCTTCTCTGGCCATTTGAAGGGCATTCTCGAATTCTTCACGGCTGATACGCCGATTGATCTCAGAATATGTATGGGCAAGACCACAGGGACGATATTGATCCATGATATTAACGTAGGTACTCGATGAAATCTCCTGGGCGAGAAATTGCATGACTTTCCGCGTGCCGGCTAATCCATTTGGCATTACAAGATGGCGAACGATTAATCCCCTCTCTGCAATACCACGCTCATCAACCACAAGGTCACCTACCTGTCTGTGCATTTCCTTAATGGCTTTCATAGCTATCTGGGGATAATCCCTGGCTTTGCACAGTTTTGCAGCAACTTCACTATCGGAGAACTTGAAATCGGGCATATAAATATCAAAGACCCCTTCTAAAAGTTCAAGAGTTTCAACATGATCATAACCTCCGGTATTATAGACTAAAGGTATTCTCAAACCTTCTCTCACAGCAATAAGAAGAGCTTCAAGTATTTGTGGTACAACGTGGGTTGGTGTCACAAAATTAATGTTGTGGCAGCCCATGTTTTGAAGCTCAATCATCATCTGTGCAAAACGTTCCGATGAAACTTCAAACCCTTCTCCTAGATGGCTAATCTCATAATTTTGACAAAATACACACCCCAAATTGCACGAAGTAATAAAGATTGTTCCAGAACCATGCGTGCCAACCAAAGGTAATTCTTCACCGAAGTGAGGATTATAACTGGAAACCTTTGGTAATCTACCCACCTTACATACACCCATTTTGTTTTCAAGCCTGTTGACCTTGCATCGCCTCGGGCATATCTGGCATTGCTTTAAAAGATTTTGGGCCTTTTCAATCCTTTCCAGGAGTTTACCGGTCTTATACAAATTTATATAGGCAGGCTGTAACA
>DBJWYX010000266.1:0-3818 GCA_052360825.1 Candidatus Wunengus sp. YC64 | reverse complement strand
CAACAGTTATTTCACTGGGTGTTAAACAGCCGGACAAATTGAAGGTAACGTTAAATACCCAGACGGCTGGGACCGTCAGGGTGGATATCTCCCCCCTTCGATCCCGGCCTGATGTTATATTATATCCATAGCGCAGCTATGAAAAGCGAAGACAGGGGGAGAGTGACGAGAAAATCGCCACATGTCACCCGCCACCCGCCACTTCTCACTATTTCAAAAACTTATAAAAAAAGATGTTTTTACAGAGTAATACTCTAATGTTTGGAACCATATGATCAGTATTCGCACGAGGCTTATCGTTTTAATATGTCTGTTGATAACGGTTATCGACATACTGAGTTGCCTATTCTTTTTCATCCATACGAAAAATGCACAGGAGACGGTCTTTAAGAAATTAGGTATATCTCTTGCCACGATGCTTGCCCAGGACAATGAGGTCGGACTTGCCCTGGACCATGCACAGCCGGCATTTTTGGGAACTCCCATTAAAAGGGTACAGGCATTCGACAGGGACAAAGAAATAGGGTACTGGCGAATAGCAAACACTCAGGCGGTTATGGTTGAAGAGAAAGCCACGTGGTGCAGTATTCAGTCGAACGAAATTCCCGCCAGAGATGACTCCAAAAGTTCCGATTTGCCACGCATCAATCGCATAATTTCCTCTTCAGGAGATATATTCTATGACTTCTCCGTGCCAGTCTTTGAGAAGCGTACCTTTTCAGAGGAGTCATTTGCCACACAGATTTTAGGTGAAGACAAAATTCTTGCAGAAAAGACACTCAGTATTCTGGGGTTTGTACAAATCGGTTTGTCCACACGGAAATTACATGAAAAGATTCGTGAGGTTATCCTGTACAGCATCATTCCGATGGGTTTGGGTATTATTGGAGGGGGTGTATTCATTACCTTCTTTCTGACCAGGTATATTGTATCACCCCTCAAACACATGGCAAATGTTACCCTGGATATTGCCGGGGGAAATCTCAGCCGTACGATAGATGTCCGTTCTGGAGACGAAATTGGTTTATTATCAATAAATTTTAATCAGATGACAAAGTCACTGGAGAAGTCGTATGCAGACCTGAAGCTGGAAATCGTCGGGCATAAACATACGGAGGGGTTATTGCAGTATCGGTTAAAAATTGAAGAGTTGATAGCGACTATATCAGCGAATTTCATAAATCTTGCGCCGCGAGAGGTTGATGCAGGGATAAACCGTGCACTGAAGATAATCGGGGAGTTTGGCAGAGTTGATCGCAGTTATGTATTTCAGTATAGCGACACTGAAAGGAAGATGCTGGATAATACGCATGAGTGGTGTGCGGAGGGGATTGAGCCGCAGATTGACAAGCTCAAAGGACTGCCTGTGAATCATTTCCCGTGGGGGATGGAAAAACTGGAGCGATTCGAAAGCATTCATGTTCCACGAGTGGCGGACATGCCGGAGAGTGCAAATGCAGAAAAAGAACTCCAGGAATCTCAATCAGTGCAATCGTTTGTGATTGTTCCGATGGTGTATGGCGGGTTACTATTTGGATTTTTGGGATTCGATTCGGTACTGAATGAAAAAATATGGACGGAAGAAGACATAGCACTCCTTAAAATAATTGGAGAAATCTTTGTAAATGCCTTGGGACGTAAACAGTCGTGGGAGATGTTACAAAAGGCGCACGATGAGCTGGAAATACGTGTCATGGGACGAACGATTGAACTTTTAGAAGCCAATGAACTACTGAAAGAAGAAATCGCTGAACACAAGAAGGCAAAAGCGGAATTAAAAAAGTATGAAATATTAATATCCGAAATAACAGATCTTCCGTACATTTGTGATACACAAGGGAACATATTATTTGTAAACCATATGTTCGACAAACTTACAGGCCGCAGGAGGGAAGACTTCCTTGGAAAATCATTTGCTCCTCTTTTCGACGAAGAAAACCTGAAAATAGCAACGGATGCGTACGCAAGAACTTTAAAAGGAGAAAGTCCTCTCTACGAACTTCATTTCAAGGGTACAGGGGTACTATGCGAATATAAAAATCATCCCTTAAGGGACGAGACTGGAAACATCATTGGTGTTATTGGCACTGCGAGAGATATCACAGAGAGAAAACGAATGGAGGAGATGCTACGAAAAACGAACCAAACACTTCGCGCTTTGATTCTCGCATCTCCCTTAGCGATAACTGTTTTTGATTCACACGGAAACGTGAAGATGTGGAATCCTTCTGCCGAGCGTATTTTTGGCCAGACTGAAGAAGAGGTAATCGGGCAGTTTCTGCCTATTATACCCGAAGGCGGGCAAGATGAATTTCGCGCATTGCTTGATCGGGTGCTGCGAGGAGAGTCGTTCATGGGAAAGGAGGTATTGGGAAAGAGGCGAGACAGTTCATCAGTAGATATAAGTATTTCAACAGCGCCGCTGTGCGATACGAGAAGTGCGGTTGTTGGTGTCGTCGCTATAATGGCAGATATCACGGAACGTAAACGAATGATCGATGCGTTGCGTCAGGCAAAGGAGTATGCCGAAAATCTTATTGAAACGGCGAATGTGATGGTTGTGGGAATGGACATGAATGGAAATATTCGAGTATTTAACAAAGCGGCAGAAGACATTACGGGATATAGTAAGACTGAAATCATTGGGAAAAACTATTTCGATGTGCTCACACCAAGTAGTGTGTTTCCTTATATCCGGCGAGATTATAATAACTGGCAGATGACCGGGCAATTGCATAAAACGTATGAAAGTCCTATTATTACGAAATACGGGAAAAAGCGATATATTTCGTGGCAGAATACAGAGGTAAGGGAACTCGGAAAAGTTGTTGGTTCGATTTCCTTCGGAAACGATATTACTGAACAAAAGCGAAAGAAGGCTTTGGTAGAGCGGTTACGTTTAATGTCGTTTGTAAATGACGTAGGTGTTGCTATCAATGAAGGTAACACTATTCGTGAAATTCTCCAACAATGTGCCGAGGCCGTTGTCCACAATCTTGATGCGGCGTTTGCGCGCATCTGGACGCTCAATGAGAAAGAGAATGTCCTGGAACTTCAAGCTAGCGCTGGAATGTATACCCACATAGACGGTTCGCATAGCCGTATACCGGTTGGCAAATTTAAAATTGGCCTTATCGCTCAGGAACGCATGCCTCACCTGACGAATAATCTCATCAACGATCCGCACATTAGTGATAAGGACTGGGCGAAACGGGAAGGTATAATTGCCTTTGCCGGCTATCCATTGATTATAAAAGAACATTTGGTAGGAGTGGTTGCAATGTTTTCGCGCAAACCGCTCACCGAGTTTACCCAGAGGGCATTGGCATCTGCAGCAGACATAATTGCGCTGGGAATCGATCGCAAGTGTGCAGAAACGGCGCTCCGCGTGAGCGAAAGCAGATATAGAAGACTCCTTGAGAATCTCCCCCAAAAAATATTTCATAAGGATAGAAACTCAGTGTATGTGTCCTGTAACGAAATTTATGCAAGGGATTTAAAAATCAGACCTGAAGAAATCTTCGGGAAGACAGATTATGATTTTTATCCTGAAGCATTAGCCAACAAATATAGGTCTGATGATAAAAGAATCATGGAGTCCGGAAAAACAGAGGATGTAGAAGAAAAATATCTAAAAGACGGCAGAGAATTTATCGTACACACCATCAAAACACCCGTAAAAGATGAAGAGGGTAACATAATCGGCATATTAGGTATTTTCTGGGACATTACAGAAAAAATAGCCATGCAGATGGAGGCTATCCGAACCAGACAGCTCGCATCGTTGGGCGAAATGGCGGCTGGGGTAGCACATGAAA
>DBJWYX010000265.1:0-3825 GCA_052360825.1 Candidatus Wunengus sp. YC64 | reverse complement strand
TCCCTTGACGGGCAATGTCATTGAATTAAGCTGTTTCAAAACTTTGAGTGTTCATAATCATAATAAACGAGGATTTATAAATGATAGTCAGGGTAATCCAAAGGTAAAGTCAACTTCCTACAGCCCCAATAGGGCTGTGATAAGATAGCCCAGGGCAACGCCCTGGGAAGAAAAATATAGCAGCATTAAACCCTGAAGGGGTTATATAATAAGATATATTAATCCCATAGGTATCGTTCATCATAGTTCACCTGATATGTATTCAGAAACTCCAGGAATTCTTCCTGGAACGTTTTGTTTTTGTGATGCTCCTTTTGGTTTTTAATATAATTTATGGCTGCTATCTTACCTGAAAAACCAATCGAAAATGCCCCATAGCCATTTTGCCAATAAAATTTTCCATAATCAGGACCAATTGTTTTAATCCACTTGGATGAACTTTTTTTAACATCTTCAAGTACTTTACTCAAGGAATTTTTTTTCGATAACGAACATAAAATATGAACGTGGGTTTCAATACCGCCAATAATAATGGCAGGAGAGTCACATTCTTTGAAAACTGCTGCCATGTAAGCATGTAATTGCCCCTCAACACATTGATTGATCAAAGGTTGTCTATCTTTAGTGCTAAATATAATGTGAACGAGGATATTTTAGTAAACGTCTTAAATAAGTTGACATATAATAGTCATTGCGAGCGACAGCGAAGCAATCTCAAGCAGGGATTGCTTCGGGCTATCGCCCTCGCAATGACAACTTTCTGTTAGCGCTCACTATTGTTAACGATTGGGACATTATTTTCCCTTCGTTGTTATTACGCTCTTTCAGAGCTTAAAATATGTTGTACTCTTACCCAGGGCGCTGCCCTGGGCTTTCCTATGTGAGCCCTTTGGGCTATCAATATCAGCAGGTGTTGGGTTTAGCGAACCACTCCATCTTTAGGCTTTTACCTAAAATTGAAACATCTTCCCTTAATTCAATGACATTGCCCTTACAAAGGGGGGAAAGAGAGTGGTCTTTTGGTTGCGGCAATGCCGCGCTTTGATTTTTATTATATCCTTTTTATTTTTAGCAGGGACAGGTTTGAAACCTGCCCCTACAATATTCATGATTACCATGCATGCACCTCCCGCACCCTCTCAATTGCCTTTACGGGACATTCCTCAAAACAGATCATGCATCCTTTACAGTTATCGTAGTCTGTATAGGGGAAGCCGTCTTCATTCACAGCAATGCAGCCATCGGGACATCTGGCAACGCAGGTCATACATTTGGTGCAGATATCGTAATTCCAGACAGGCTTAAATACCCGCCAGTTACCGGTCTTTCGCAAAGGAGTATTCCCTGTCGCATTGATAGCAGGACTGGAAATCAAGGCAGTTTCAAATGGCACATCAACAACAGGATTTCCTTTGTGAACGACTTCGGTTGTCTTCACTTCTATCGGTTTGAGAGCATGAAAACAATAGAGCGATGCCTCTATATTTTTTAATACAAGCTCCCTGTCCGTTATGATTTCAGATGCCTCCTTCTCAACGGCCTTTCTCAAAGCATCCTCACCAAGACCTGCAATCCTCGATGCAATGCCGCCTGCTAAAGTGCTCAAGACGGGCAATCCCAGCATTTCCAAGCCAATCTTTGTTATATCTAAGGTAATGACCTGCGCCGTCACTTCGTATTTTAATTTTGCCTTGGCCGGACTGTGCGTGGTATTGACAAAGACGATACCGCCCTCTTTTAGCCCTGACGATGGGTGCGCAAGAGGGTCTTCCAGGAGGGTTTCATCCAGCACGATCACAATGTCCGGCACTGCTATTACACCCCGCTCCAAAATAGGTTCTTTGGAAATACGTGTGAATGCGGCTATCGGTGCACCTCTTCGTTCGGCGCCATAGAGGGGAAAGTCCTGGGCATAGTACCCCTCATAAAAGGCAGCCGTCCCGAACACCCGGCTTGCAACCTTTGCCCCCTGACCTCCCCTGCCGTGGAATCTTAACCTGAGCATGGACACCCTCTGCTCCTGAATTTCTCTGAAAGTAGAAAAACTTTAATTAACACCATCGTTGTAATGGACGCTATTATACTACACACCATAGTAAACAGGCAAGAATCTGTTTCTAACAGTTGCATATAATTTGACTTAGCACAAGACTTTTGTTAAAATTTTTTGTTTATATAAACAGACGGCAGAATAAGGACACATAAAATTGAGTAACTACGTTATTGGTATTGACCTGGGTGGTACGAACCTGAGGACGGGACTTGTCGACAGGAATGGGAAGATACACCACCGGCTTTCCATAAAAACAGAAAACAACGCCGACCCGCAAACAATATCCAACCAAATTTTTTACTTAATTGATGAAATTATCAATGTAGGGGCAGGTTTGAAACCTGCCCCTACCAATATTATCGGCGTCGGGTTGGGCTCTCCGGGTCTTGTCGATAAACAAGGAGAAACGATTTTATTTTCGCCTAATCTGCCCCTATGGCGAAACATCCCTATCAAGCGCATGGTATCAGAAAGGTTTTCAGTACCCTGTGTGCTGGAAAACGACGCCAACGCCGCCGCATGGGGAGAGAAATGGGTGGGAGCAGGAAAGGAAGCAGATTCCCTGGTAATGCTCACCCTCGGAACGGGGATTGGCGGGGGCATCATTATCAATAATAAACTCTGGCGCGGCGTCAATAACGTAGCGGCGGAGATAGGCCACATGGTAATCCAGATGGACGGACCGAAATGCAGTTGCGGCAATTACGGATGTATTGAGGCATACGCCTCTGCCACGGCTATGGTACGGCGTTTTAAAGAGTCGTTAAAGAGCGGCGTGCCGTCATCGCTAAAAGATGCAGGGGAAATCACGGCAAAGATGATCAACGACGCAGCCTTCCATGGTGACAGGGCATCATTGGACGTTATCAAAGAAACCGGGCATTATCTCGGTGTCGCCCTCGTAAATATTATGCATGTATTAAACCCGGAAGTAATCGTATTGACAGGTGGAATGATAGGCTCTGGAGATTTATTGATGAACCCTATCAAACAGGTAATCAAGGAAAAGGCCTTTGAGGCATCAGCCAAAGAAACGAAAATAGTATTTTCACAGCTTGGAAATGATGCGGGGATTATAGGAGCAGCGGGATGTCTACTGAACGAATTAGAAATTTCTGTATAATTGCACATATTGACCACGGGAAATCCACCCTGGCGGATCGTCTGCTGGAAAAAACGCATACGATTACGTCCCGGGAATTTCGCAATCAGATGCTCGATGATATGGACCTGGAACGTGAACGTGGAATTACCATCAAGGCCAGTGCGGTTGCATTGAAGCTTGTGCGAAATGGTGAGGAATATAATCTAAACCTGATTGATACGCCAGGCCATGTGGACTTCAGTTACGAGGTCTCCAGGAGTCTTGGCGCATGCGAAGGAGCGCTCTTGCTGGTGGATGCCTCGCAGGGCGTTGAGGCACAGACGGTCGCCAATGCCTATCTTGCCATGGAGCATAATCTGGCAATTATTCCCGTCATCAGCAAGATAGACCTGCCAAACTCCCGTCCCGATGACGTGCTTAACGAAATGGAAAAGACCTTAGGAATTGTTCCCGAAGAGGCATTAATGGTCAGCGCAAAGACAGGAAAAGGTATTGACGAAATCTTCGATGCCGTAATTAAGCATATTCCACCGCCGAAAGGCAACCCGAAGGCCCCATTACGATCCCTGATCTTCGATTCGGTATATGATGAATATCGCGGCGTCGTTGTTTACCTGCGTATCTTCGACGGTTCCGTTAAGGTGGGTGATGAGATATACATGATGAA
>DBJWYX010000264.1:0-3830 GCA_052360825.1 Candidatus Wunengus sp. YC64 | reverse complement strand
GGAATTTCAATCTTTTGTGATTCCCCTCTAAAAAGAGGGGATAAAGGGGTGTGTAAGTTTGCCGCAACACACCCCCGTCCCCTCTTTCTAGAGGGGAGCTTAAAAGTCGCTGCCGAAGGCAGCCGAATTAAACAAGAAGCTATAATCTACGATTTATATTTTAAATCGTAAATCTCAAATCGTGAATCTAAAAATATATTTGTTCAGATTGGGGGTAGCATGGGTGGATTGTATGGAAATTTATTGATAGCTGCATATATTACGTTTTGTGCTATTTTGTTGGGGTTTATTGTTATGTGCGTGGTGTTTGGGAGAAAGGGTGATAAGAAGTCATTAAAATGAAAAATACTATAAAAATTGAAAAACTAAGATTCGATGATTTACATCTGTCGAAAGAAATGCAAAAGGCAGTTACTGAGCTTGGTTTTGAGGAAGCTACCCCAATTCAGTATCAGGCCATTCCCTATATTATGGAAGGGAAAGATGTAATTGGCCAGGCGCAAACAGGCACAGGGAAGACGGCGGCCTTCGGGATTCCGTCGTTGGAAATGGTAGACCCGGAAAGCAGGAAAGTACAGGCAGTGATTTTGTGTCCCACAAGAGAGCTGGCCATCCAGGTGGCAGAAGAGCTGAAAAAACTTTCAAAATATAAAAAGGGCATTGAGATATTGCCCATTTACGGCGGTCAGCCTATAGAACGCCAGATTAATGGATTGAGAAAAGGTGTGCAAATTATTATCGGTACTCCTGGCCGCGTCATGGATCATATGGAACGCCGTACCTTAAAAATGGATGGCGTAAAAATAGTTATATTGGATGAAGCAGACGAAATGCTGGACATGGGGTTTAGGGAAGACATTGAATTTATCCTTAAAAAAATCCCGGAACAAAGACAAACCATTCTCTTTTCTGCCACCATGCCTCAGGCTATTTTAGATTTGACGAAAAAGTATCAGGACAACCCTAAATTTATAAAGGTGGTGCATAAGGAGTTGACGGTTCCCAGTATCGAGCAGTTTTATTATGAAGTCAAAGAGAAGGCGAAACCAGAGGTACTGTCCCGTTTGATCGACACCTACAATCTGAAATTATCACTGGTGTTTTGTAATACAAAGAAACGTGTGGACGAACTGGTTGGACACCTTCAGGCAAGAGGTTACACGGCTGATGGGCTTCATGGGGATATGAATCAGACGCAGAGAGACAGGGTCATGTCAAAATTCAGAAAAGGCGCCGTTGAGATTTTAGTGGCAACTGATGTGGCAGCCAGGGGAATTGATGTCGAGGATATAGAAGCTGTGTTCAACTATGATGTGCCGCATGACGAGGAATATTATGTGCACAGGATTGGAAGAACAGGCAGGGCGGGCAGAACAGGACGTGCATTTACCTTCGCGGTAGGCAGGGATATTTATCAAATAAGGGATATACAACGATACGCAAAGACAAAAATTACATTCCAGGAGGTTCCCTCCGTCAGCGATGTAGAAGAAATTAAAACAAACCTGCTTTTGGAAAAAGTCAAAGAGTCTATCGATGGCGGGCATTTGGGGAAATATATCAATTGGGTTGAAAGGCTGATAGAGGAAGATTATACTTCCCTGGATATTGCCGCATCTCTGTTAAAAATGGTTATGGGTGAAGACGGGAAAGAATCACCGGTGCAGAAGGAAGACTTTGGCGACACGGGGGCTGCGCCTGGAATGGTGAGATTATTTATCAATGTCGGCAAAAAGCAGAAAATACGGAAGGGAGATATTTTGGGCGCAATTGCCGGGGAAACAGGCATTTCTGGCAGGTTAATCGGAGACATCGACGTCTTTGAAAAGTTTACCTTTGTCGAAGTGCCGGTAGAATATGCACAAGACGTCCAGGATGCCATGCAAGATGTCAAAATCAGAGGTAAGAACATTACGATAGAACCTGCCATAAAAAAATAACCCGTATACATCTTAAAATGAAAGGAGTGGAAATGGCGCAGGCAAAAAACGGCGACACCGTGAAAGTACATTACACAGGTAAATTACATGACGGTTCGGTGTTTGACACCTCTCATAACCGGGAGCCTCTGCAATTTACCATCGGTGATGGCCAGTTGATTCCAGGTTTTGAACAGACTGTGGTAGGTATGAACACGGGCGAATCGAGGACTATTAATATCCAGGCGGAGGATGCATACGGTCTGCACCATAAGGAAATGGTGGGTGTGGTTGGCCGGGACCAGTTTCCGCCTGACCTGGAAGTGAAAGTCGGACAGCAATTCGAAACCCATAATGAGGATGGTCGAACAATTATAGTCACAGTAACCGATGTTTCCGAATCGAACGTGACGTTAGACGGAAACCACCCCCTGGCAGGCAAAGACTTGACTTTCGATATCCAGCTTGTAGCAGTTGTATAACCCTGCTATAGTAAATAGTGTCTGTGTGGAAGCACAGTATTTTTGTCATTTCGACCGCAGGGAGAAATCTGTGCGCTCTGTAATTTAACGTACAGGAATTTCAAACTATTGTTCCTCCCCCTTGACGGGGGAGGCTAGGTGGGGGTGAAAAGGGAAAGATTAATCACCCTTCCTTAGTCCCTCCCATCAAGGGGGGAGAATTAGTTGCCGAAGGCCTGATTTAATGATTTTCATCATGCAGAATACAAAAAACAAATATTTTTTAACTATCTCTGCCTGCATTTTTTGCCTGTCTCTCCTTATATCCTCCGGCTGTAGTTTCATATCCGTCTCCCTCGTTCCACCCGTCCAGCCGCTCAGGGAAACAACCGTTATGGGAAAGGGGAAAGAGAAGATACTCATTGTAGAAATATCCGGTATTATTTCTGAGGAGGAAAAGCGCGGCATTGCCGGCCTTTCTGGGGAACCTGACATGGTCGCACGTATCAAGGAAGAACTCAAAACGGCTGCAAAGGACAAACATGTGAAAGCCGTTATCCTGCGTATCAACAGTCCAGGCGGAACGGTTACCGCCTCAGATATGATCTATCATGAAATCGAGCAATTTAAGAAAAAAACAGGGAACAAGGTCATTGCCTGTATCATGGATTTGGGGGCATCGGGTGGTTACTACGTAGCCGTTTCAGCGGACAGGATTGTCGCGCACCCTACCACCGTTACGGGCAGTATCGGCGTTATTATGCTCAATCTCAGTGTCGAGGGACTTCTCCAGAAAATCGGCGTCAAAGATACCTCCATCAAGACGGGTGAACACAAGGACATGGGTTCTCCCTTAAAAACGATGACGGAAGAGGAACGGAAGATATTTCAAGGCATCCTGGACAATATGTATGAAAGGTTTTTATCGGTCATTGCAGAGAACAGAAAAGATTTGACGCTGGAAAAACTCAGGTCACTTGCCGATGGTAGGATTTATACCGCCCGGCAGGCATTGGAATATGGACTTATCGACCAGATCGGCTATCTGGATGAGGCCATTACATTGGCCAAACAAGAGGCAGGACTAACGACGGCGCGGGTCATCATATATCACAGACCGGGCGCTTACAAGAATAACATATACTCACAACTCAGCAATTCAGGTTTTGGGACAATTAATCTCCTCAATATCGACCTGAAAACATTCGTCAGGTCAGGCACGCCGTCTTTTATGTACCTGTGGGCGCCGTAAACACCGTCAAATTTAATGAAACCTCCATGACCTTCGGTTACAAAGAGGGATGAAATCTCCCCTTTTGCTGTCATTCCGAGCACATTCACTTCGTTCAGAATAACAAGTACGAAGGGGTCGAAATGACAATTACAAGTGAAAATCAATGTTATCTAAACCCACGAAACACACGAAAAAACGAGTTGTTATTCCTTGGTT
>DBJWYX010000263.1:0-3838 GCA_052360825.1 Candidatus Wunengus sp. YC64 | reverse complement strand
ATATTAGCGTGTCTTGAATATAATTTTTCAAACATTTTAGAAGGGAAGATATCATGGGATTTCCGGAACATCGGCTACGCCGATTACGTAAGAATGAAAATTTGAGAAGACTGGTCAGAGAAACACAATTATCCATAGATGACCTGATTATGCCCCTCTTTGTCCGTCCGGGAAAGGGCATTAAACAGCCGATACCCTCTATGCCAGGGAACTACCAGATGTCCGTTGATAAGTTGGTTGAAGAGGTAAAAACCCTGGAAGGGCTTGGAATACCCGGTATCATCCTCTTCGGGATTCCTGATAAGAAGGATGAAATGGGTTCTGACGCCTATTCGGATGAAGGGATAATTCAAAAGGCCATTATTGCCATTAAAAAAGAGGTAAAGAATATCCTTGTGATTACGGACGTCTGCATGTGTGAATACACCAGCCACGGACATTGCGGATTTGTCAGAAGGGATGATAAGACTGGTCAATTTGACGTGGACAATGACATGACCTTAGATCTCCTGGTAAAAGAGTCAGTTTCCCATGTGAAGGCAGGCGCTGATATTGTGGCTCCCAGTGATATGATGGACGGTCGTGTAGGGGCAATCCGTGATGGACTTGATGAAAATGGTTTCGAACATATCCCAATTATGGCGTATTCTGCCAAATACTCCTCCGGATTTTATGGCCCCTTCCGTGAGGCCGCCGAATCCACTCCAGGATTTGGAGACCGCTCCTCATACCAGATGGACCCTCACAATGCCAATGAAGCGTTGCGTGAGGTGACGCTGGATATAGAAGAAGGCGCCGATATCGTGATGGTAAAACCGGCATTGGCCTATCTCGATATTATCAGGATGATAAAGGATACATTCAATCATCCCGTTGCAGCCTATAACGTGAGCGGTGAATTTTCTGTCGTGAAGGCCGCTGCTGAGAAGGGCTGGATTGATGAGAAGCGCGTGGCGCTGGAGATTTTGACCGGCATTAAACGCGCCGGCGCAGATATGATCCTTACGTACTGGGCAAAGGACGCCGCACAGTGGCTGAAAAATAAGTAACTATACAGTAGGCCTTCGGCTACTATTTATATTTGCATGTAGGGGCAATTCATGAATTGCTCCTACCAGATTGAAATTCCTGTACATTAATTCATGGAAAGTGTTTAGTAACCATTTATGAAAGAAAAAAGAAGACCCGATAGGCTGGATTTAGAGGCTATTAGAAACCAGCTACTGGACTTTGCGTGCGCCAAACATGATTTTAAGCTGGAGTCAGAAGACTTCCCCTTCGATGGAAATTGGAACGGTGTATTTCTGGTAAAATTTAAGGATAACTCTGGGGAAGAAAGGCTGTATTGCGAGGCTCCGCTGGGGGAGCATTTTGTCAGGTTTGGGCTTGATTTGGAGATTGAAGAAAAGGTCTGGCAACGGGAACATGAAAACCTCTTCCGTGAGGCGTCTGGGTACGACGTGGCAATTTACCCATCTCTCACGAAAGAAGGTGGGACGCGGCATTGCCGATTGTCTATACGGGCATGGATTCCTAATTTTGGGCAGCGTATCTTTGGCCTGACTCTCTCCAATCTCATGGATTGTAAAAAAGCAATTTCGCTGATGCTTTCAAAGGAATAGTTTTTTCCATAATTAATTTGATCAGAAAAATAAATTACTCCCTTCCTTAGAGGTAATTCCTAATATATTGCCTGATACTCTTGTCATTTCGACCAATGGGAGAAATCTGTAAACCTTGTAATTTCAGTGGTCAAAAGATTTCTCGAGTAAACACTAAAAACAAAAATTATTTTTTCAAAATTTCGTGGTTTATCTTCAGGAACTTTGCTAAAATTTGCTGTAATATTTATTAGTAAATAGTAATGATTACACAAATATTGTTTGAATTTTAAAGGTAAAATTTATGAAAATTGCGGTTTCAGGTAAGGGTGGCGTAGGAAAAACGACCTTTGTGGCTACACTCGCAAAGGTTTTTGCGGAGAACGGGAAAAAGGTTATTGCGATAGATGCAGACCCTGTATCTAATCTGGCGGTGACGATGGGTATCAAAAATGTATCGGAGATAGTGCCAATCAGCCAGATGAAGGATTTAATAAAGGAACGTACGGGCGCTTCGGATGAATACGGGAAATTTTTTTCGCTTAATCCCACAGTTTCTGATTTGCCTGAAAAACTTTCACTGGAACATGAAGGAATGAAGCTTATGGTATTGGGCGCTATAAAACGCGGGGGCGGGGGGTGTGCGTGTCCTGAAAGCGCTTTTTTAAGGGCGCTGTTGAGTCATCTTATCGTGCAAAGAGACGAGGTAGTGATTGTTGACATGGAGGCAGGGGTTGAGCATCTCGGCCGCGCCACAGTAAGGTCAGTGAATGCGTTAATTGTAATCGTTGAGTCAGGTTCCAAAAATATCCAAACGGCCTTTCAGGTCAAAAAGCTGGCAGACGATATAGGTCTCAAATCGATTTTCGCCGTGGGTAACAAAGTGGACTCCGACAGCCATCGGTCATTGATAGAAAAGGGATTGAATGGCATCCCGGTTTTAGGGTTTATTTCATATAACGATAAAATCCTTGAGTCGGATATTGTAGGACGGGCAGCCTTCACTGAAAATAGCCAGTTATTGTCAGAAGTCAGGCAAATAAAAAGTCAGTTGGAAGATTGTATAAAAATCAAGTAAAAGTTTGTATTTTCCCTTGATTTCAATCTATTAAAATTTATAATAAATTGTTCTAACTCCCCTCAAATGGGGATGGATATCTAGTGCGACTGTGCGGTTAATTCCATCAGCCGGCTGGTATCAGAGAAAGTTTAGGAGAATATTATGGAAGAAAAACAAAAAACAGTAGATCAAATAATGCTTGATCGGATGAAAGAAATCAAAGTTGAAACCATGTATGATAGATACGAGGCGCAGCTTCCACAGTGCGGATACGGCAGTCTCGCGTTATGCTGCCGCCATTGTAATTATGGTCCTTGCAATATCGATCCATTCGGGAAAGGACCAAAAAAAGGCGTTTGCGGCGCTGATGCTAATACCTTTGCAGCCAGACACTATCTGCGTATGAGTGGCGCAGGCACTGCATGTCACTCCGACCATGCACGCGCTGCGGCTCATCTATTGGTAGCTACGGCAAGGGGCGAAGCTCCGGGTTATAGAATTAAAGACGTAGAGAAACTCATGATGGTTGCTGAGTGTTTCGGGGTAAAGACGAAAGACCGAAAGGTTAATGAGATTGCTGAAGAAGTCGGTGAGATGGCGCTGATGGAATTTGGGAAGCCTTACGGAACCTTGTTGTTTCTCAAGAGGGCGCCGGAGGCACGGCAGAAGATATGGGAAAAATTAGGTATTGCCCCCAGGGCCATAGATCGTGAAGTTACAGAGAGTATGCACCGAACGGGGATGGGCGGCGACCAGGACTATCGAAATCTCACGAAGCAAGCTATGCGTGTGTCATTGGCAGACGGTTGGGGTGGTTGTATGATAGCAACCGAATTGCAAGACATTATGTTCGGTACCCCAAAACCTGTACAGGGAAGATCAAATTTGGGTGTCTTGAAAAAGGATCATGTAAATATTGTTGTGCACGGACACGAACCTCAGCTTGCCGAGGCTATCGTCCTTGCATCCAGTGATCCTGACGTCGCAAAGGCCGCCACCGCGACAGGGGCAAAGGGTGTCGTAATTGCCGGTCTTTGTTGCACGGCAAATGAACTTCTTGTCAGGCATGGAATTCCAATGGCCGGGCATATGACCATGCAGGAAGGCGCTATGTCAACAGGTGCTGTTGAATTAATGGTTGTCGACATACAGTGTGTAATGCAGGCGCTTGCCGAAA
>DBJWYX010000262.1:1459-3843 GCA_052360825.1 Candidatus Wunengus sp. YC64 | reverse complement strand
CATCTACACGGGGCAAAGGATGTAATATCTTTAAATCATCCTTAATTCCTATTTCCTCAAGCATCGACTTACTCAGCCTGTATACCCCGCGAACCTTTTCAAATTCAACCGGATCAGCAAACCGCTCTTTCTGTATCCTCGTGCAATAAATCACGTCGAGTTTTTTACTTATCCCAAGAAGCGACTCATTTTCATGACATTTTACCTTCCGATCCTTGAGTTCATCCATACAATCCCTGGGCATCCGCAACCCGGGCGGCGAAACAAAGAACATCTCGGCGCCAAAGTACGCCAGGGCGTAAGCAAGTGAGTGCACCGTCCTGCCGTATTTCAAGTCGCCCAAAAATCCAACAGTGAGTCCTTCTAATGTCCCTTTTGTCTTCCGGATTGTATAAAGGTCCAAAAAGGTCTGAGTTGGGTGTTGATTTGCGCCGTCTCCGGCATTAATCACAGGCACATCAACAACATCTGCTGCTAACTGTGCAGAACCTTCGAGGTAGTGTCGTAAAACGATGATATCACAATAGCCTTCTATAATTTTTACAGAGTCACTTAACGATTCACCCTTGGCTACTGATGTAACCCCTGACTCTGCAAAGCCAATTACCACTCCGCCTAACCGCTTCATGGCCGACTCAAAGCTCAGCCTTGTCCTTGTTGAAGGCTCAAAAAACAATGAGGCAAGCACCTTCCCATTGAGTATGTTCGTATGATCCGTTTGCTCCATCCGCTTTGCCAGATCAAGGATATACAATAACTCTTCTTTGTTAAAATGTCGGATAGAAATAATATCTTTTTGTTTAAAGCTTACTGCCATTTCCACCGAACCTTATATGAAACCATTGGATACGAACTTGCGGAATAATCTTATCAGACCCATTTAAACATTACAAGTAAAATTAGACTAACAAAGGATACAAAGTAATCCCTTGCATTTACAAATTTTATTGAAATAAACAATTTCATCCGTTATAGTAAACTCTCATTTTAGGTTCTTGGAAATAGTGACGTGTGACAAGTGACAAGCAAAACGACTCCCGTCACCTGCCACTTGCCACACATCTTCATTTATCACTATTTTGTTTGCGGCCACGCCGCTTTAAGGAATACATATAATTATGAAAACTTTCAATGTGGGTCTTATCGGTATGGGAACGGTCGGGACGGGAGTCGCAAAGATTCTTCTGGAAAAAGATTCCCCGCTCCTGGAAAAGCTTGACTGTATTCCTGTGTTAAAGGGGATTGCCGATAGTAACCCGGATGTGAAAAACAAACTGAATTTATCGCCTGAAATTCTTTTTACAAACGACGCAAATGCGCTTTTAAACAACCCCGACATCCAGGTCGTTGTCGAGCTTGTTGGAGGATTACATCCGGCAAAGGAAATCATCATGACAGCCCTTGAAAAAGGCAAGGATGTCGTGACGGCAAATAAAATGCTCCTTGCCCTCCACGGCTCAGAGCTTTTTAGCAAGGCTCGCCAGCACGGCAAAAGCATCTCTTTTGAAGCGAGCGTAGGCGGCGGTATTCCCATAATTGCCGCACTGAGGGACGGCTTTATTGCCAACAGGATAGAATCAATCTTTGGTATTGTAAATGGCACAACAAACTACATTTTAACCAAGATGACCAAAGAGAACGTAAAATACAGCGATGCCCTTGCAGAGGCGCAAAAACTGGGTTACGCAGAAAAAAATCCCACGATGGACGTTGAAGGCATAGACTCATCGCACAAGCTTGCTATTTTAGCAAGACTCGGCTTTGGCGTTGATATTGATTATAATCGTATTTACCATGAAGGCATCAGCGCTGTAGACCTGTCTGACATATGGTATGCACACGAACTGGGATACACCTTAAAACTTCTGGCAATTGCAAAAAAGCCCGGCAACACTATAGAACTGCGCGTACATCCGACACTCCTTCCCCATGACCATCCGCTTTCTTCTGTCAATGGCGTCTTTAACGCCATCTGTGTTAACGGAAGCGCCGTTGGGGAAACAATGCTCTATGGCAGGGGAGCGGGTCAGATGCCCACTGCCAGCGCTGTGGTTGCAGACCTTGTGGATGTTGCGCTTGGCCGGGCAGGCATAACGTTTCACGCTATGAAGACCTTTTCCGGAGGACGTGAGAATATTCCTATCGCCGATATTTTAAAGATCAAAACACGCTATTATCTCCGGTTTTCCGTTGTCGATAAACCCGGGGTACTCGCAAAGATATCAGGTATCCTGGGAAACTATGACATCAGCATCGCCTCGGTTATCCAGCACAAGGCCAGGGAAAACGGCAACGTCCCCCTTGTAATGATGACCCATCTTGCAGAGGAAGGCAATTTACAAAAAGCGCTCGCAGAGATTAAACGATTAGACGTAATAAAAGAC
>DBJWYX010000262.1:0-1449 GCA_052360825.1 Candidatus Wunengus sp. YC64 | reverse complement strand
TGTGGAAGAATAGGTAATGGTTTAGCTCCCGCCCCTAACCCCTCCCACAAGGGGAGGGGAAATATTTTTTATTAAATTCATACATATCCTCCCCCTCGATGGGGGGAGGGCAAGGGTGGGGGTGAATCTTACAAAAATAGGAGGCACCATGAAATACTGCATCATTATCCCTGATGGAATGGCGGATTATCCCATAGAAAAACTCGGCGGCAGGACGGCTGTTGAAACGGCGAGAACTCCAAACCTGGATTTTCTCGCTCAAAACGGACAGCTTGGCGTTGCCCGAACCATCCCCGGCGGGTTTCCACCCGGCAGCGACGTGGCTAATCTAACCATAGTGGGTTATAGCCCTAAAGAATACTATTCCGGCCGCGCACCTTTAGAAGCTGCAAGCATTGGTATCCGGCTTGAAAAGGACGATTGGGCTTTTCGGTGCAATCTTATCACAGCAGACGAAGATACCCTGGAGGATTTTTGTGCAGGCCATATAAAGACTGACGAAGCAGGCGTCCTTGTTAAACTCCTCAATGAAAAACTGGGAAATGACGCCGTTCAGTTTTACGCAGGCAAAAGCTATCGGCACATCATGGTATACAAGGGCGCGCAGAAAATGAATGCCAGGTGTTTTCCACCTCACGACATCATGGGACAATCAATCAAAAAACACCTTCCCAAAGGAAACGGAAGCGAAATCCTTGTTGACCTTATGGAGCGTTCCCGGGAGATACTCTCTCATCATGAGATAAACAAGGTTCGCGTAGACCTGGAGGAAAATCCTGCCAACATGATATGGCTGTGGGGTCAGGGACATCGTCCGAACATGCCCACGTTTAAAGAACGGTTCAACCTTACGGGCGCTGTTATTACCGCCGTGGATTTGATTAAGGGTATTGCCTGCTATCTTGGATGGGACATTATAGATGTGCCGGGCGCTACCGGCTACCTTGACACTAATTATGCCAATAAGAGCCAATATGCCCTTAAGGCGTTAGAAACCCACGATATTGTATTGATACACATTGAAGCCCCTGATGAGGCTGGACACGAGGGTAACGTTCATGAAAAGGTGCTGGCTATTGAGCAGGTAGACAGCAAGATAATAGGTCCCATCCTTGCAGCAAAGAACAAATTCAAAGGCCTTCGCATATTGGTGCTTCCAGACCATTACACTCCGATTGTGAAACGGACACATACCCCGGAATCTGTTCCTTTTGCGGCCTATGGTATGGGTATAGAAAAAGGAATCGGACTCCCCTACACCGAAGCAAATGCCCATGCCTCTGGTCTCCACATAAAGGATGGACACAGATTAATAGAACACCTTATATCAGGTTCTTTTCAATAAATCAGGCTGCCTTTGGCAGCGACTTTTAAGCTCCCCTCTAAAAAGAGGGGCCGGGGGGGTGTTCTGGCAAACTTACACACCCCTGTATCCCCTCTTTCTAGAGG
>DBJWYX010000261.1:0-3843 GCA_052360825.1 Candidatus Wunengus sp. YC64 | reverse complement strand
GCAGCTATTATTTGTTGGAGAAAAATCGGAATTATTTACGGATAAGTTCTAAATAAATTTATTTTATGGTACGTGTTCGTTTTGCACCTTCACCCACGGGTCTCTTACACATTGGTAATGCACGCGTAGCCGTTTTTAACTGGTTGTTTGCAAAACGGCATCAGGGTACCTTTATCTTAAGAATCGAAGATACCGACGTTGCGCGCTCTGAGAAAAAGTACATGACCCAACTCATCGAAGACCTCCACTGGTTAGGGTTAACCTGGCAGGAAGGACCCGATGTGGGCGGTCAGTACGGTCCTTATTTACAGTCGGAACGTCTGCATATATACAATGGACTCTGCCAAAAATTCTTAAAAGAAGGCATGGCATATAAATGTTATTGCACCCCCAAAGAGCTGGAAGAACGCAGGCGCATTGCCAAGCTAATGGGGAAACCCCCTCGATACGACAATCGTTGCCGGGAACTAACGGATAAACAAATAAGGGCTTTTGAAACATCGGGTCTAAGAAATACCATTCGCTTTAAGGTACCGGATGAATTGGTTGTGTTCGACGACCTGATTCGTGGCACCTGCCAATTTGATGTAAGTTTGACGGGGGATTTTGTAATCATGCGGTCGGATGGAACGCCCTCGTTTCACTTTGCCGTTGCCGTTGATGACACCCTGATGAATATTACACACGTTATTCGGGGAGAAGACCATTTATCGAATACACCTTGTCATATATTACTTTTTCACGCATTAAAACAAACGCCACCGCAATTCGCCCACCTGTCACTTACTATGGGCGCTGACCGCGCATTATTAAGCAAACGTCACGGCGCTTTTTCTATTTCTGAATACTGCAAATTGGGTTATTTACCGGAGGGTTTACTGAATTATATGATGCTGCTTGGGTGGTCACCAAAAGACAAAAAAGAGAAATTTAAAGTCGGCGACATTGTTGATACATTTGAGATAAGCTCTATGAGTAAGGCGGCCTCCGTGTTTGATCAGCAAAAATTGAACTGGCTGAGTGGACAATACATCCGTGAGACAGATATGGAAAGACTTGCAACCTTAGCAATACCTTACTTGCAGGATGCTGGATTTGTTTCTACGGAAGAAAGTAAAATCGACCTAAGTAAATTAAAATTGATTATAGATGCTGTGAGAGGCAACATATCCTGCATGTCTCAGATCGTTCATGAATCAGAAATCTTTTTCAAGGATGTTGTAATCAGCGAAAATCATGTTGAGTTTCTTTCGTCAGAGACTTCGCAGTCCATACTTTCAGCTTTTTATATGGAACTCCAGAAGCTAAACACTTTATCTCCTGAGATACTTAAGGATATATTAAAGACTGTGCAAAAAGAAACAAAGGTAAACGGGAAAGGGCTTTATATGCCCATACGCATTGCCTTGACTGGCAGAGAACACGGGCCGGAACTTTACAGTGTTGCCAATATCCTGGGCATCAATACTTGCAAGACAAGAATCGAACGATTTTTTCGAGTTAGTCCTTTAAGTCCCCCTTAACAAAGGGGGATATGGGGGTTGTTGCCTTTTCTAAGAGGGATTTTATACGACCCGTAACCAGCATAAATAAAATGAAAATTCCTATACAATGAAATTATTAGAAAGAGAAATATGGCACTAAAATTTTATAATTCCTTAACTAAAAGAAAGGAAGTTTTTACACCTTTAAACGAAGGCCGCGTCAACATGTATGTGTGCGGACCTACGGTCTATGACCATCCTCACATTGGGCATGCCAAGAGTTATGTGAGTTTTGATGTAATCGTCCGTTACCTCAGATACCTGGATTACAAAGTGCGCTATGTTCAGAATATCACGGACGTAGGCCATTTGACGGACAACGCAGATGCGGGAGAAGACAAAATACTCAAACGTGCGCAGAGAGAGCGTGTAGAGCCCGCAGAACTTGTCGAAATCTACACCCGAAGTTATTTCGAAGACATGGATGCCCTGAACAACGCAAGACCCGATATCTCGCCGCGTGCCACAGCGCACATCCCCGAACAAATCGAAATGGTAGAAAGTTTAATTGAAAAAGGATTCGCCTATGCATCAAATGGTTCTGTGTATTTCAATGTCCAGAAATTTGCCGAATATGGAAAACTTTCAGGCAGAAAACAGGAAGAACTTGAGGCAGGCGCGCGAGTCGAAATCAATCCTGAAAAAAGAAATCCAGCAGATTTTGCGCTCTGGAAGAAGGCTGAACCAGGCCATATCATGCGGTGGAAAAGCCCCTGGGGAGAAGGATTCCCAGGATGGCATCTCGAATGCTCTGCTATGTCTATGAAATACCTGGGACAAACACTGGATATCCATGGAGGCGGACTCGAAAACATCTTCCCGCATCACGAGTGCGAGATTGCGCAGAGCGAGGCCGCAAACAAAACACCATTTGTCAGAAACTGGATTCACAACAATATGGTAACCGTAAACGGGCAAAAAATGGGGAAATCTCTTGGCAACTTTGTTACCCTCAAAGATGCCTTTACTAAGTATAATCCCCTGACGATACGATTCTTTATCCTCACAACTCACTATCGCAGTCCGCTTGACTTTAGCAATGAAGCTCTGGATGCGGCAGACACGGGTCTTGAACGCCTTTATAACACCATCATAAATTTGCGGGAACAAATAGATAGTGCAAAGGATGGTTCGACACCCCACGGAATCTACGAGAAATTGGAACAATACAAAAAGGCGTTCCTTGAGGCAATGGACGAAGACATTAACACACCCGGCGCTATTGCCGCCCTTTTTGACTTGTCAAAAGAGGTCAATACCCTGCTAAATTCTGGCCAGGAGATCAACAAAAAATGCTTAGAAGACATCGATAAACTCTACCAGGAGCTTGCAGGCAATATCCTGGGGATTCTCCCCAAAACCTTTGAATCGGCGCAAAAAGGCGAAGCAGACGTGCTGGATAATGTTATGCATGTACTCATAGACACCCGCAATGAACTGCGCAAGGCAAAACAATGGCAGTTATCAGATTTCATTCGTAACAAACTTACCGAAATCGGTATTGCCTTGGATGATAAACCAGGCAGCACAGCGTGGAAAAGGATAAAGAAATGATTACACTAGAACAGGTAAAGAATCATCCAGACGTCAAAGTATACGTAAAAAAGGCAAATGAATTTCTGGGGGTGATTGGCTACACGGAACACGGCGAACGTCATGGAAATTATGTGGCGAAAAACGCCAGAAAAATTCTCCAGGAACTCGGATACGACGCAAACACCTGTGAACTGGCTGCTATTGCCGGGTATATTCATGATATCGGGAATGTGGTCAGCCGTCATATCCATCCGGAAGCCGGCGCTTACCTGGCTAGTCAGTTCTTAAAAGAGTTAGGCATGCCTGTGGAAGATCGGGTCATGATCATGAGCGCAGTCGGAAACCACGATGAAGGCTCTTGTGACGCTGTTAGCCCGGTATCAGCGGCGCTCATCATTGCCGATAAATCAGATGTCCATCGTTCAAGGGTGCGCAGTGTAAAAGAAATTAAATTTGATATCCACGACCGGGTCAACTATGCAGTAACAAAGTCCGAGCTTCGCATGGATGCCCAAAAGAAAATAATCACCCTGAAACTTGACATCGACAAGGAGATTTCAGATATGGTAGAGTACTTTGAAATCTTTACCGCTCGCATGGTCGCCTGCCGCCGTGCGGCAAGACTCCTTGGATGCACTTTTGAAGTGGATGTCAGCGGTTCTCCTTAGCCTTACTTTTTTCCATTAATTCTAATACGGAATTCTTGCTCATTTACCACCACAAAAAATTGGATTAGGCCTTCGGCGACTATTTTATTTGCATA
>DBJWYX010000260.1:0-3850 GCA_052360825.1 Candidatus Wunengus sp. YC64 | reverse complement strand
GTCTTGATCTTTTTTCTCATCCCTGCAAGCACTATCCGTTCTCTTACCAGTTCACAGATGCCGTCATATATGGGTTTTAAGTATTTCTTTGGATCAAGGCCTATGGCTTCAAGGACAAGGCTATCGAGCCTTTGCCTGTCCTTCATCTTAACTTCTTCAAAGATGGGAAGGATGGGACGGGTAAGAAGGTGTTCAAACGCTTTAATAATCCCCTTCTTCTTTTCTGCCGATATTATGTTTGGGTTGATAACAGGCAGGTCAACTATATCCGGGCCGTAAAATGTTAATAAGCCCTCTCCTAAACCAACCCTCCCGTTAAGTTCAACAGACATGGAAATTATAGTCGAATTTAAAATTACAGAAAATATTTCAAAATCTTTTCGATTCTTTAAATCTCCCACAAATGCAATATCACCTATAAGGACTTTTGCTTTGTTTATCGGGAAGAATAGTCGTTCACCTATGAACCTGTTAATGACAAAATCGCCAGGAGCAGGTTCTCCCAAATCATACCAAATAGGTCTACCCTGTACGGACGGGACTTCAGGAAACACAGTTCCTCCCTTTTTATGACCGCCTCTTTCTTTAGTTCGTTGCTTCTCTCCCCATTCAATATACTTCAACGCCCCTAAGTATCTTGCTTCTCTGAGTTCCTTTTTTGCCTTTGAACACACAAATGCTTTAAATTCTACACTCTTAGGGTCAATGCGAATCATTTCTATTTCTTTCGGAGAAGTTACAAGAGGAAACAAAAAGTCTTCCTCTATTCTCCAATGATCAACTTTTTCAGATGCAAGGTGAAAAAACTCATTTATCCCTGTCTTTATACCAAACCTCACCTCTGCCACCTCTTTTAAAGGCACAAGTTTATCTTTGCACTTTTCTAATATCTCAAAATAGACATCAGGCGCCCTCAGGTATTGACCCCATTTTACGGTCTTGCCTGCGGACTCAAGGTTTTTAAAGAGTTCACCCTGACTTATAACCCTAATTCTAAAGGCATCGTCTTCATAAGTTGCAATTCCCTGTAAGGTGTTTTCAATTTTTGTACCTTTGAGCTCGAAGTGTTCAGAACCTGTTTTCTCAATCTTGTGAACGATCTTGTCCAGCCCACCCCATCTCCTCATGCCCTCTAACTTCATATCCCAGGGGATGAGTTCTTTGAGGCGTTTCTTGATCTTTACGAATTTTACGAGGTGGTTGTCTCTGCATTCTTCACTAACGGCTGTCTTTGAAGGTATTCTCTCAAGGATTGTTACAACAGTATTGATTGCCGCTTCCTCAAACCACGGTTCACAGCGGGATTCGAGAATGGCTACAATCTTAAACTTTTTGAGAAAAAATCTCTGAAGTTCATAACCGTAGGCAACATCGAGCCATGAGTTCGACGTAACAATACCCATCCTTCCACCGTCTTCCTTTAAAAATCTTGCAGTGTGAAAGAAGAGATAGGCATAAATATCGGCCTGTCCTGATAGTTTGATATTTTGTCCTTCAAACAGATCAAGATATTCAGGCTTCCATTCCTCCCACAGAGTTGTTCCAAGCTTTTCTTTGTAGCCCTTTACGCGCTTTTCAATCAATTCCTGGCGGATATACGGGAAATTGCCGACGGCAGCGTCAAAGGCTGGGAGTTTCTCCGGTATCATAAAATCAGCCTCGCCCGTGTCCTTTGGCGGCGGGAATTTGAAGGCATCGCCAGGCTTAACATCAAAAAAATCTTTTGACACGATTCTCGGAAAGTTTCTATAGTCAGACAGGTTTTGTCGGTAAAGGTTTATAGTGGCAAGCTCGGCGGGGAAATGGGCAACATCAACACCCCATAAATTGGAGAGCAGGGTTGTGTGTGATTTCTCGCCCATGTTCTTCAATCTATCGTAACCTCGAATAAGAAATGTCCCTGAGCCGCAAGTTGGGTCAATAACCTTAGCGTCCACCGTCTGGATGCAGAATGCGTTGATAAGATCAACCAGCTCTTCCCGTGTAAAATATTGTCCCATATTATGGCGATCTTCGGGAGGAATGAGCTTTTCAAAGACATTTCCCACCACGTCATGAGGCATACAAGAAAAGTTAAAACGATTGAGGTCTTCAATAAGAGTGATGAGTGGTTCAACGCCTGAAGGGGGAATAGGTATGCTGTCTGTAAAGTCCTCTTCGAAGACCGCCTGATAGTCAATTTTCCGAGCCATCTCAAAGTATTCCTTGAGCCTTTCGTTTATTTGGGATTGGTTAATGTCCGTAAGGTGCATGGCTGGAAGGTCTGAGCGGAATCGTCTTAAAGTTAGATAAAAGAGTATCTTTCCTAGAAGTCGGTAAATCACCTGTCTAGAGACGGCACGGTAGAAAGCAAGGTCATCATAATTGGCGATGGCCTGTCTTACAGCCCAGTCAAACAGCCCTTCTTTAAACCTTTTGTCTTTTCCCATCTTTGTGACAAGGGATTGATGGATATGGGTCACAAGCGTCTTTGCCGACTCGGTAAGGATGTGGACAAAGAAGGTTGAATCCACATCAATCAGGTGAAGATGACCTTCACGCTGTAGGATTGATAAGTCATAAAGTATCTCCTGTGCCCTGCCCTTTAATAATTCCTGCTTTGAAACAACCCACAGGTCGTTGGGTTCTGTGACAGGCGATATGATCGGATATGTTTTCAGGCGGTGTTCATGCGAGACGGCTTCATTTAAATTTGGCGTTCGCCAGATGATTGCGTCCCGCATGTTCCATGTTACAAAATAGTCTGCACGCATTGCCCGGGCTTTTCGAGTAGCGTCCTCAAGGAGGGTTTTGTCATCGGCTGGAGTGTCAGGTGTTTTTAATTCCCAGCCGCAGAAACCAATACCTGATGCCCTGTTCAACCATATCTGAACGTCTGGAAAGTTTGTTTCACTGGATGAGATTTTGAGGGATGCTTCTGATGTTGCTATTTCAAAAGGATAAGTACCTTGTGAAATAGCCTCATTCAGCCATGAAATAACCTGGCTCGTAAATTCTCTTTCGTTTGACTTTATATTAGCCAATTTGGAAATACCCTATTTATAAGTCAGTTACAAAGCTTTACTGGTAATCCAAATAGCATTTTAAACTAAGAAAAGTTATTTGCAATAATATTATATAGTCTTGTAATACCGCTAATGATTCTTACTTCTAAACAAATAACGTCTTTACCTGTGCGGTTCAATAATAACCTTAACAGATTCCCCGGCACCGGCAACCATTTTGAAACCCATTGCAGTTTCGGATAGGCTTAACCTGTGTGTGATTAATTCCTTTACCTTTACCCTCCCTGCACAAATGAGTTCAATAGCCCTTGCCGTGTCGTCAGGAGGACCTGCATATGACATAATAACAGAATTGCAATTGCGCCAGAGATCCCAAAGGTTTATAGAAGTTGAAACGTTTGGTTCTGCCGGGGCAAAGAAAAGGACCGTTCCCCCTCTATCAACGGTATTAAGTGACTGCTGAATGGCAGGAGGCGCACCTGTGCAGACAATCACAATGTCAGCCAGTCGTCCATTGTTGTTCTTGCGCAAATAATCAGGCACGTCCTCTTTTGCATGTATCGTAAAATCTGCACCCACCTGTCTCGCCATCTTCATACGATATTCGTTGACGTCAACCGCAAATATACTGCCTGTGCCCAGTGCGCGCGCAAGCTGGATATGAAGCAGTCCTGAGATACCACTTCCGATGATCAGAACGCTGTGTCCCGGTTGCAAACCCGCTTTCCTCTGTCCGAGCAATGTACATGCAAGAGGCTCTGCAAAGGTGCCTTCTTCAAATGAAATTTCATCTGGCAGGATAAAGGTGCCGCGATCCACGTTGATTTGGGGGATGCGGATATACT
>DBJWYX010000259.1:0-3850 GCA_052360825.1 Candidatus Wunengus sp. YC64 | reverse complement strand
ACTCTGCGGTGAACTATTACGATTTTAGATTGTGGATTTCGGATTTGATGGTATTCAATCCGCACTCTGCAATCCGAAATCAAAATTTTTTAATGCACTATAACTTCACCGTCAGTCCCTGGGCCATCTTGATTTCCATGGCATGATTGACAGTCCACGCCGTACGGTGCGTTACCACATCAATCAGGGTACTGGCCGACGGCAATCCTGTTCCGCTCTTTTTGACACCGCCAAAGGGCAAATGCACCTCTGCCCCTATCGTGGGCAGGTTCACGTAACCCAGTCCATATTCACAATCATCCCGTATCCTCCTTGCCTTCCGAAAATCTTCAGTTATTACTGCACACGAAAGACCATAGTCTGTATCATTATGCACCTCTATTGCCTCGTCAATATCTTTTACGGGAATGATTGCTACATGAGGCCCAAACACTTCTTCGTGGAGCACACGGCTCTTCGGGTTGGTTTCCATGCGATATACAAATGGGGACATAAAATACCCTTTTTTATAGTGCTCACCGGTAAGCCTCCCACCGTCCAACAACACCGTTGCTCCTTCTTTTTTCGCAAGGTCATTGTAACGGGCAATCTTTTCCGTTGCGGACTGATTAATTACAGGACCCATAAATACGTCCTCATCCAATGGATTACCAATTCTCATCCTCTTGGTTATTCCAACAAACCTCTTTTCAAATTCGCTTAATACTTTTTCATGCACAATGAAACGGCTTGCAGAGGTACAGCGTTGCCCCGATGTCTTAAAAGCGCTGATAATAGCCGCATTCACGGCAATATCAAGATTGGCGTCATCAAGGACAATCAGTGCATTTTTTCCACCCATCTCGCAGGCGCACATCTTGTCGTGAAATCCTGCGACTATCTTCTTTATCTCAGACCCCACATCGTTAGAGCCGACAAACAACACCACGTGGGTATCCGGATGTTTTACCAATAAATCCCCGCAACCGCCGTGTACAACGTTGATAACACCCGGTGGGAAACCCGCTTTATGTGCATACGCAGCAATCTTATTTGCAGTACACGCCGTTTCACGGGAAGGTTTGAGGATAACGGTGTTTCCTTCCACTACCGAAGGGCAAATCAGCCACAGGGGAATGGCAAATGGAAAGTTCCATGGTGTAATTGCAGCAACAACTCCCTTGGGTTTCCTGCGCATGAAGGCGTCTTTTTCTGGGATTTCAGAATCGATTACGTCGCCGTGAGGCATCCGTACCGTACCAAATACGTATTGCACCATGTGGATGCCTTCTGTTACATCGGCACGACCCTCAACAATGCCCTTCCCGCATTCTTTCGTTACTAATTGAGATATTTCTTCCCTATCTTTTTTTAACAACTGGACAAATTCATCAAAATACTCACCGCGCTTGATACGAGATAATCTTCTCCAGCCATCACAGGCATCTTTTGCGGCGCTGACGGCATTATTTACGTCAGTTTCAGAAGAAAGTGGAAAAGTCCCCAACACTTCGTCTATATTGGCAGGATTTCTGCTCTCAAATTTTTCACCCGAAGCACCGTTGACAAATGCCCCGTTGATGTAATTTTTCCCTTCCATAGTTCTTTACCCTCCCTTTAAAATATTTACAAAGGTTAAGACTTCACATTGGGGATTTATTTAAAACTTTAATTTTTCTTTGCTTTAGCTTGCTCACGAACATTACAGGTTATTCTCATATTCTATGTACGAAAAGCATTTTTAATATATCAAATAAACTATGGTGCGTCAATTTTACTTTATTTTTCAATTATTTGTGATATTCTTGTAAAAATCTATGAAAGTAATCGGTATAGAAACGTCAGGGAATATCGGCAGTGTTGCCGTTTGCGAGGATAAGCATATTATCGTCGCTAAGAACTTTGGGGCTGGCATGCAACACGGGAAAGAATTGATCCCCGCCATCAAAACGACACTTCACGAGATCGGCTGGGAGCCCGGAGATATCGACCTGATTGCAGTCGACGTAGGACCTGGCTCATATACAGGGCTACGCGTAGGCGTTACCTGCGCAAAGACAATGGCCTACGCTTTAAATAAACCTGTTATCGATGTGCCCATATTCGACATTATAGCCGAAAATTATGCAATAGGTTCCATCCCCATATGCCCCATCATCGATGCCAAACGAAACCATGTCTATGCCTGCATTTACAAGCTAGAAGGTATTCAGAGAAAAAGACAATCTGAGTTTCTGGTGATTCAACCGGAAAAACTTTTATCTATCCTGCCACGCCCTGTAATTGTTTTCGGGGATGGCGTTAAGCCTTACAAAGACATATTTCAACAAAAAGATATCATCATCGATGAGATAGAACATGTAAAACCAAAAGCAGAATATGTAGCTATATTGGGTGAAAGGATGTATGAATCAGGACATCGATGCGAAGCTGCCAAATTACTCCCTCTTTATTTGCAACGGGCAGAGGCCATTGAAAAACAGGAAGGCAAAAAATAACTACATATTCCTTATTTCGTCATTCCTCTGTAACCGTTAGTATTTGATCGGCTGTAATATTTAAAAATGTCTGTACCTTGCCGCCTGGCCACCGGATCTCCAGCGTATCAATTCTTTCATAACTATTTAAACCAAAGTGCACCCACAGGCTGTCTTGCGAGCAGAAACCAGAACCGCCATCCACTTCCCTGATTTGACTGATCGCGCCAGTTGTCACCTTTACCCTTGCCCCAATCCCTGCCCTGTTGCTTGTCGTACCCACCGTCTTAATAATAATCCAGTGATTACTGTTTCCATTATTTCGATAAAGAACGTTTGGCTCACGATAATTAACTAAATAAAGATCCATATCCCCATCGTTATCATAATCTCCCCAAGAAGCTCCTTGTGCATGGCCAACGTACTGAATGCCTGCCTCATCCGCAACCTCTGTGAACGTTTCATCACCGTTATTTCTGTAAAGAACGCACGGTTGAGACGCACCGATACCGCCATTCACAACGTGTAAATCCAGATCGCCGTCATTGTCATAATCCACCCACGTCACCTCAGTGCTTTCATCCTCATCACCAAGACCGGCGCTATCTGTCATATCACTAAAGGTACCATCACCATTATTCATGAACAAAACATTTTTTGCGCTGGGAAGGACATCCATCAAATTTGCAATAAAAACATCCATATTCCCATCGTTATTATAATCACCCCAGGCTACTCCAAATCCTCCCAACGTATTTCCTGCGCCCGCCGTTCTGGTTATTTCTGTAAACGTACCGTCACCGTTGTTTTTATACAAGATACTGGGCGTATTCTCGGGTGAAGGCAAGTTAGAATTATCAAAATTTAATACATAAAGGTCCTGATAGCCGTCATTGTCATAATCGCACCATGCCGCCCCCATCCCGTTCCCCAAATCACCCACTCCCGCTGTATCTGTCACATCCTCAAATGTACCGTCTGCCTTATTTCTAAACAGCTTATTGGACTGGCCCTCGCAAATCATGACATGGGCATTGTTCGTTACGAAGGCATCCAGGTAACCGTCATTGTTATAATCAGACCAGGCCACCCCCATTCCGAATGCGATATTTTCCACACCTGCTTCCTTTGCCACATTGGTAAACGTACCGTCACCATTATTCTTATATAATACTTTTTTTGCACCAAAACCAGGGCCTACATCATTAACCAAAAACAAATCGAGGAAACCATCGTTGTTATAATCGCCCCAGGCAATATCAGCGCTTGCATCGGTGTTTCCCACATCGGCTGCATCCGTGACATCGGAAAAGCTACCACCACCGTTATTCCGGTAGAGGATATTTTTATCTTTATAATTTGATACATAAAGGTCAGGGAGTCCGTCGTTGTTG
>DBJWYX010000258.1:0-3860 GCA_052360825.1 Candidatus Wunengus sp. YC64 | reverse complement strand
TTTGAATGCATATCCACAATCGGTAATCAAACTTATCAATGAGTTCGGAAAGATGCCTGGAATAGGACAGAAGACCGCAGAGCGCCTTGCATGTCATATTTTAAAACTACCGGGAGAAGAGGCCATGCAGCTTGCCTATGCAATTCGTGATGTAAAAAAGCTTATCAAGGCGTGTTCGGTTTGCTTTAATGTTTCAGAGAATGACCCGTGTCATATCTGCAGTAATATCCACAGGGATAGTTCCGTTATTTGCGTGGTTGAACAACTTGCAGACCTCTTAATTATAGAAAAAACGGGTAAATATCGCGGTCTTTACCATGTCCTTGGAGGACACATATCACCCCTGGAGGATATTACACCGGAATCTTTGACTATTGAGAAACTCTTACAACGGGTAAGGGGAGACCATGTAAAAGAAGTCATTCTGGCGACAAATTTGAATCTGGAAGGAGATGCAACTGCTCTGTATGTTCATAAGCAATTGCACTCTTTAGGGGTAAGGGTTACAAGACTTGCCCGCGGGTTGCCAACAGGAAGCTATCTTGAATATGCAAATACGGCAATTGTCGCCGATGCCATGAGTGGCAGAAATGAGATGTTAGGAGTTTAAAGTCGTTTTTTTTATGGAAGGTGATGTTTCATGAGAATGCAATCGTCTTTATTACCACAACTTCAGCAGAAGATGAAGTTGTCTCCTCAAATCATTCAATCAATTGAGATTCTCCAATTGCCCATACTAGCCCTTGTTGAGCACGTGCAGCAGGAATTGGTAGATAATCCTGTGTTAGAAGAGGTGGTGGATGAAAAGAAAGATGAAAATCTCAGAGAAGCAGACGATACACCTCAAACGGCAAAGGATGATGATGTAAAAAGTGACGAGTTTGACAGACTGGGTGAAATTGCAGAAGATTGGCGTGAATACTATTCACAGACTATTGTTCGGCGAAATAATCTGTCGGACGAACGTGATCAAAAACAAGAAGCATTGGAGAATACCGCCGCCAAGCCAATGTCCCTGCATGATTATTTAATGGGACAGATGTCGTTGATTGAAGTTTCAAACCATCTGGTAGAAGCCTGTGAAAATATCATTTATTCCATTGATAAAACCGGATACCTGGCCAGCCCGCTGGAAGAAATTGTGCAATCCTTAGAAAAACCTCTCCCTGTTGAGGAAGTCAAGGAAGCTCTGAAAATTGTTCAGGCATTGGAACCACCGGGAGTCGGAGCCAGAAACTTACAGGAATGTTTGATACTGCAACTGGACAAGCGGGATCCAAACTATCAGTTGATGAAGGAATTGCTCATCAACCATCTCGAAGACATTGAAATGAAGAAATATCCCCTGATAGCCAAAAGGACCGGGCACAGTCTGGAGGTAATCAAGAAGCAGGTGGAATTTATCCGCACGTTAAATCCCAAGCCTGGTTCTATCTTTTGTGACGAGACCATACCCTATGTGGTTCCGGAGGTAAAAGTAGAAAATATCGATGGGAAATACGAGGTGTTTCTCATCGACAATTCCAATCTTCCTCATTTGCATATCAGCGCTTTTTACAAAAAATTCCTGGGTGAGAACGGTACCGACAGTACGACTCGTCAGTATATACAAAAGAAAATCGAATCAGCAAAATGGCTCATTGATGCAATTGAACAGAGAAGGAGCACATTGTACAAGGTAGCCTGCAAGATAGTGGAGTTGCAAAAGAACTTTTTAGACGAAGGAGTTCATCGTCTCCGGACACTAAAGATGCAAGACGTTGCCGATATAGTCGGAGTACACGTCTCAACGGTAAGCCGCGCCATTGCGCATAAATACATTCAAACGCCGCAGGGTATATTCGAAATGAAGTTTTTCTTCACCGGCGGTTTCCAGAACGTTGACGGGTCGATGGAGTCATGGGAAGCCATACGACAGAAGCTTGGCGAGATTGTTGCAAAAGAAAACAAATCCAATCCTTTGAGCGATGAAGAAGTTGCTGAAAAATTACTCGCATCAGGTATAGATATTGCTCGAAGAACGGTAACAAAGTACCGAAGAATTATGAGAATACCATCCTCAAGACAGAGGAAGGAATATTAGTATGCCCACGAAACAAAAAACATTCCTATCGGCCGTCATTTCTTCAATCTTGTGTGCAGCCGCCCTGTGGAGTCTGACAGGATGTTTTACCACCGATAAATATCACAACAAAAAGCACATCGATACTATCAAGCAGGATATCAGTTCTATGCACAAGGATATTGACAGAGTACTTGGCCTGGACGAACCTTCCCCACTGGTAGAAGAACAATAATATCCCAATAACGTGATTTTTTCACCCACGGCTAACTAAGAAAGCAGTTTTTTTAAATTGAATGCTCATGGATTTTGATCTGATAATAAAAAATGGAACAGTTATTGATGGAACCGGAGTCCCCGGAAGAAATATAGACATTGGCATCAAGGATGACAAGATTGCCTTTTTAGACTACTACATTCCTGCAAATAATTGTCCCACCATTGATGCAGAGGGGCTGATTGTTGCTCCAGGATTCATCGACATCCACTCCCATAGTGATTTCTTATGGCTTATCCGTCCGGAGAGCGATAGCAAGATCCTCGACGGTGTTACCACCGAGATTTGCGGAAACTGCGGTTTATCGGCCTTCCCATTGCGCGGAAAGGTATTGGAAAGACGGGCGCAGGGATTAGCAAAATACGGTATCGACCTCACATGGCGGTCGGCCTCTGAATTTTATGATGTAGCAGAAAAGGCCGGGAGTTCTATTAATCGGGCATTTCTTGTCGGCCATGGAAATATCAGGGCATGTACAATTGAATATGAAAATAGAAATCCTAAACAGTATGAACTGCTTCAAATGGATAAAGATTTAAGGGAATCTATGGAGGCAGGGGCATTTGGCATGTCCAGCGGTTTAATCTATCCACCCGGTTGTTATGCAGCAACACATGAGATAGCGGAGTTGTGCAAAGTAATTGAAAACTATGGTGGGTTTTATGCAACCCATATCCGTAATGAAGGAGACAAACTTGAAGATGCGCTTACTGAGGCGATTGAGATATCAAGGCTTTCCGGCGTCAGGCTGCAGGTCTCTCACCTTAAAACATCGGGAAGCCGCAATTGGCATAAAGTCAAAAACATTAAAACAATAATTGAACGCGCTATTGACGAAGGCATCGACATTACCTGCGATCGTTATCCCTATATCGCAGCCGCAACCGACCTGGATGTCATACTGCCCAATTGGGTATACGAGGGCGGCATTGCTGACCAAATAAACAGGCTAAAAGATACAAACACGCGGCAACAAATTGCAAAAGAGGTGTCTCCGTCGGAAGACGATGCTTTTTGGAATGCGATAATGATTTCGTCCGTCTATTATGATAAAAACAAGTGGATGGAGGGAAAGACAATTACAGAGATTTCTGTGGAATTGAACAAGCCGCCTATTGAAACAGTTTTTGATTTGCTCATAGAAGAAGAGACACGGGTAGATATTTTCTTGTTCAGCATGTGCGAAGAAAATCTGGAAAAGATATTGGGTTGGGATTTTGTCTTTGTCGGTTCCGATAGTTCCATGCGCGCTAACCAGGGCATACTGAAAGAAGGGAAACCCCACCCACGGAGTTATGGAACTTTCTCGCGCATTTTGGGAAGATTTTACAGAGAAAAGAAACTCCTTTCACTAGAAAAGGCCATTCAGAAAATGACTGGACTTCCCGCACAAAAAGTCGGATTAAATAAGAGAGGTTTGATAAAAGCAGGGTATTTTGCAGATATTACTATTTTTGACCCTGAGAAGATCATTGACAGGAGTACTTTCACAGAACCTCATCAATATTCAGAAGGCGTTGA
>DBJWYX010000257.1:0-3861 GCA_052360825.1 Candidatus Wunengus sp. YC64 | reverse complement strand
GTTGCCGATATAGAAAAATGGGGCGCTGATTATATAGCCGTTCATACTGCCATAGATGATCAAATGCATGGGAAAACACCTTTCAGTGCCTTGCAACACATGTGCAGTAAGGTAAAAATCCCTGTTGCGGTTGCGGGCGGTATCAATTCTGAGAATGTGATCGAAGCGGTAAACGCCGGGGCGAGTATTGTCATTGTGGGCGGTTATATCAGCAAATCAAAGAACGCAAAAATCGCAGCGGAGAGTATCAAAACTGCTATCAAAGAGAATAGAAAGGTAGATACAGCGCTGTTTAAAAGAGTGACACGCGAAGGAATTCGGGAAGCGTTAACGAAGCTATCGACGGCAAACATTTCGGATGCCGGGCATCGCGCTGAAAGTATCACAGGACTTTATCCGATATATCAAAATATTAAATTAATAGGGAATGCAGTAACGGTAAGGACGTTTCCCGGTGATTGGGCTAAACCCGTCGAGGCCATAGATATTGCAAAAGAAGGAGATGTTATCGTAATTGATGCCGGGGGAGTTGGACCTGCAATTTGGGGGGAATTGGCAACTCACAGTGCATTGCAAAAAAAAATAAGCGGCGTGGTAATTCATGGAGCAATACGGGATATTGCGGAAATTAGAAAATTAAATTTTCCCGCCTTTACAAAAATGGTGATGCCGAATGCGGGCGAGCCCAAAGGGTTTGGTGAGATTAATATACCAATCCAGATATCCGGAATTCAGATTAATCCGGGAGATTGGATTATTGGAGATGACGATGGACTGATGGCAATACCGCTAGCGGAAGCCGACGGGAGAGTTAACTATGGTATGGATTGTCTGGAAAGAGAAAATAGGATTCGAGAGGAAATATTATCTGAAAAAAGTTCTTTAGGAAAAGTTATGGATGTGTTAAAATGGGAAAAACGATGATTGAGTTTAGTCTTGAGTTTCAGCGGAGTAACGAGCAATGAAATGCGAATCATGTAATAAGAAGCATGCGACAGTGCATTTAACAGAGATCGTCGGCACCGTGAAGAAGGAACGGCATCTCTGTGAAGAGTGTGCTCAGAGCATCAATACACATCTTACAAAAATACCTTCGCCTACTGAGATATTGACGAGTCTCATTAATCAGGTAGCGCCTGAAATAAATGAGATGTCCAAGATTGTTTGTCCCGTGTGCGGGTTGTCTTATTTAGAATTCCGCTCACATGGTCGTTTGGGCTGCGCGATGGATTATACCATTTTTAGAAAAGGGTTAATTCCATTATTGGAAAAAATGCACAGCAGTACCCAGCATGTTGGAAAAGTGCCTTCAAGGGCAGGGAAAGAATTGATAAAGAAGAATGAACTCATGCAGTTACGGAGTGAACTGAACAAGGCCGTGGAAAAAGAAGATTACGAAAGGGCTGCTGAGTTAAGGGATAAAATTTATGAGCTCTCAGGCGACAACGATGAAGATTAGTGATCTTGCTGATAATACCGGTGAATGGCTCAGAGGGACAGGTCCGGAGTCAGACATCGTCATTAGCAGCAGGATTCGTTTAGCAAGGAATGTGGCGCGGTTTCCCTTTCTTTCGAGAGCTAATGTAAAGCAAAAAAAAGAACTCGAAGAGATCATAAGGGACAAGATTAAAGATTCCGATATTTCCCAGGATCTTTGTTATTTGAACCTTGCGGATATTACGCCTGTTGACAGGCTTTTTTTGGTAGAACGACACCTTATCAGCAGGGAGCATGCCGGAGGAGAGGGTGAGAGGGGCGTTGCCTTTGGTAAGTCGGAAACCGTCAGTCTCATGGTGAACGAAGAAGATCATTTAAGGATACAGGTAATTCGCTCCGGATTTGAACTAAAAGAGGCGTGGAAAACGATTGATGAAATCGACAATAAACTGGAGAAAAAATTAAATTATGCGTATTCTTCACGGTTTGGGTATCTAACGGCCTGTCCTACCAATGTTGGCACAGGGATGAGGGCCTCGGTTATGTTGCATCTGCCGGCGCTGGGAATGACCCACCACATTGAAAAGGTGTTTAATGCGGTTATGAAACTCGGGTTGGTTGTGAGGGGATTATATGGTGAAGGGACGCAGGTTTCGGGGGATTTATATCAAATATCGAACCAGTTTACCCTGGGCAAGTCGGAAACAGAAATTATTGAAATTATTGAAAGTGTGATTCCCAGGATTACGAGTTATGAGCGGATGGCGAGAAAGGCGCTCGTTTCTGAAAGTCGTGAACAGCTAGAGGACCGTGTATGGCGGTCGTATGGCATGCTCAAGGTTGCACGGCTGATTTCTTCAGAAGAAATTATGCATCTGCTGTCTCAGGTCAGAATGGGAGTTAATTTGGGAATAATTAAAGATATTGAAATGAAGACATTAAATGAGCTTTTTATCCTCACATTGCCGGGACACTTGCAAAAGCTGGAAGGGCGCGAACTGAATTCCACACAGAGGAATGTTATTCGCGCATCGTATGTAAGAAAACGCCTGGAAAAGTAAAAGTTTGAAAGGATAGGTGTTATTATGTTTGATAGATTTACTGACCGTGCTCGGAAGGTTATGGCGCTTGCACGAGAAGAGGCCCGGCGATTTAATCACGAATATATTGGAACGGAGCATATCCTCTTAGGGTTGGTGAAAGAAGGCAGCGGAGTTGCCGCTAATGTTTTACAAAACCTGGATATTGAGTTAAAAAAAATACGCCTGGAGGTAGAAAAAATTGTACAGAGTGGGTCAGACCTGGTTTCGGTTGGGCAGTTACCATTTACCCCGCGCGTAAAAAAGGTGCTGGAATATGCGATGGAGGAGGCACGGGCCTTAGGACATAATTATATTGGAACGGAACATTTATTGTTAGGACTGCTCAGAGAGCAGGAAGGTGTCGCCGCCCAGGTATTGTTAAATCTGGGGGTAAAACTTGAAGACGTGCGCGAGGAAGTTATTGGCCTGTTAGGTTCAGAAGCGGTTCAGGGTGGCGCTAGCCAGGAAAAAGAAGAAAAGAAGGGGAAATCAAAGACCCCTGCATTGGATTCTTTCGGCAGGGACCTTACGCAGCAAGCGCGAGAAAATGAACTTGATCCGGTCATTGGACGACAGGACGTGATCGAACGGGTCATTCAAGTGTTGTGTCGCCGAACCAAGAATAACCCTGTTTTGCTGGGCGAGGCAGGGGTAGGAAAAACAGCGATCGTTGAAGGTCTTGCTCAGTCCGTGGTTCAGGGGAATATTCCTGAACTATTAAGAGATCGCAGGATTGTGGCCTTAGACCTTGCAATGATGGTGGCCGGCACAAAATACAGAGGTCAGTTTGAAGAGCGTATTAAGGCGGTAATGTCAGAAGTAAAAAGGGCAAAAAATATAATCCTGTTTATTGATGAGTTACATACCCTTGTGGGCGCTGGCGGCGCTGAAGGCGCCATTGATGCCTCTAATGTCTTGAAACCCGCATTATCACGGGGAGAAATCCAATGTATCGGCGCTACTACGCTGGATGAATATAGAAAATATATTGAAAAAGACGGCGCCCTTGAGAGAAGGTTTCAAACGATTGTCGTAGAACCTCCTTCAAAGACAGAGACTATTGAAATATTAAAAGGACTTCGCGATCGATACGAGGCGCATCATAAGGTACAAATTACAGATGACGCATTAGAAGCAGCAACTGAATTATCAATTCGTTACATAACGGGAAGATTCCTTCCGGACAAGGCAATTGATGTGATTGATGAATCATGTGCAAGGATACGGCTCAAGGCGACCACACAGCCGCCTGATCTGAGGCATATAGAAGAAGAAATCAATAAACTGGAAAAAGACAAGGACGAGTCTGTTGCAATTCAGGATTTTGAAAGGGCAGCCCGGT
>DBJWYX010000256.1:0-3881 GCA_052360825.1 Candidatus Wunengus sp. YC64 | reverse complement strand
TAATGGCTGTAAGAAGCCTGGTAGCATCGTGATTATCCCATGGATGCGGCATTGGACTATGTGGTCCAAAAAGCCCTTTCAGGAACGATGGCGCAGAGTGCAATACCTCAGGCTGAAGACATGCCCAGAGCAGTCCGGCAACGGTGATTACCGCCACTGCCTTCATAAACCGTTCTACAAGTGTATAAACTACTTTGCTCAAAAGGATGGCGGTGAGGAATACAGCAATAGATGCGTAACCCCAGAATAACGTCTGACCGCGCTGACTCCACCCTGAAGGGAAGTTTGTCAATGCAGCCATAGCCGTCCCGCCTGCAGAAGCAAATGCGCCGAACCACAGGAACGAGAGCGTCATCAGCACCCAGAGGAATATGCCGAACCAGCGGTTCAGGCGGATAAAACCATGGAAAATACTCTCGCCGGTAAGGAGGGTGTAGCGTCCGATCTCTACAGTAACGGGATATTGCAGGAGACACGCTGGAATCAACAGGAACAGAAAGGTCAGGCCATATTTTGCAACGATATACGGCCACCAGATCAGTTCGCCGCTGCCCTGTGCAAGCGCCATCCAGACGACTCCCGGACCGAGGGCAACCCACCATCCGGGAAAGTACGGCACGGGTTTGCGTCCGAGAGAAGACAGCTTGTTTTTTCCCGGCATATTTTGTTCTTGTGTCATAGTAATCCAATATTCAATTTTATGGTTAAATGGCTGAATGGCTGTTAACCATCCAACCATTTTCAACTGTCAACTTACAACCTACAACTGTGTTTCACTGGTCTGAGGCTTCGGATTTAGCCGTCTAAATGTAAAGTATAGTTACACAATACCCACGATTTATGATATCACGTCAGGCATCAAGCATTTTTACTATCTTGATGTATAGGATTTCAATCTTTTGTGATTCCCCTCTAAAAAGAGGGGATAAAGGGGTGTGTAAGTTTGCCGTAACACACCCCCAGCCCCTCTTTCTAGAGGGGAGCTTAAAAGTCGCTGCCAAAGGCAGCCTAATTTCTAAAAACTTTTTTTTGTGCAAGTTTTTAGAAATAGTGACGCGTGACGAATGACTTGTGACGAGTAAACGTCACCTGTCGCTCACCACATGCCATTATTTTTTACTATGCAGGGTTCCTTGTTCCCTGACGGCTTGAGCACAAGCACTCGAACTGCCTCCCAAATCAACCACAGGCTGAGGGCGAACAGAACTATGCCGAAGATTGCGGATATTATCATGTCAGGCTTAATAGACGGTCCGCCAAACATGTTCGACAAGGAATGCAATACATGATGGATAAGCGACCAGAGCGTAACAGCCATCATGAATATCATGGGTATTATCACGTAGAACGACTTCTTTCCTGTTTTTATCAACCATACGGAAATCGCAAGGAGCGCCAGGCTTGCCAGGAGTTGATTGCTTATACCGAAGATTGGCCATGCAAGCATGTATCCTTTTTCTTTGGTAAGCAGAAGGAATGCTATCGGCACGGCAAGGGTAATTACCGTTGCTATGACCCCGCCGGTTTTTGTTTGTAATCCCAAAAGCTCCTGCAGTATGTATCGCGCTAGCCTCGTGGACACATCAAGGGTATCATATACAAACGTTGAAAAAGCAAGCAATGCAAAAGGAAAAGCCACGCTGAAATTTATCCCCATCATGCCCAAATATTTGGCAATACCGTTGGCGTATATGAGGTTCGGGTCTTCTTTGAGGATATCCGAGTCTTTCGGCATCATCATGACCGTCGCCAGAGCAAGCACTGCCAGAAGACCTTCAAGGAGCATTGCGCCGTAGCCCACGGGTTTCGCATCGGACTCTCTCCGTAATTGTTTTGAAGTCGTGCCTGAGTTTACAATTGCATGAAACCCTGAACATGCGCCGCAGGCAATCGTGATAAACAAAATCGGGAATAACGGTTTGCCATTGACTATGCTTTTTATCCCTTCGGTATTGATGGAGGGATATTGCACTTCGAACCCGCCGAATATTGCGCCAATTAATCCGATAAAGATCGTCAAATACAGCAGCCAGCCTCCGAGATAACCGCGCGGCTGGAGCAATATCCACATCGGCATTACCGACGCCGCAAAGCAGTAAACGAGCAGGATGGCATCCCACTGTTTTACCGTAATACGCATCAGGAAATTTAAAATGGGCGCCGGCATTTGAGGTCCGAGCCATACAACAAATAATATCAGGGGGACAAAAATGGCGGTTGCTATTTTCAGGTTCAGATTAAACCTGTAGAGCAGGACTCCCATGATAACTGACAGCATTATGTAAAGCACCGATGAAGCGGCAACCCCGGGGCCAAAAGCGACTTCGGCTGACATGGTTTTGAATGTCTGGGCGGTTATGTCGGTAAAGGCAATGATGACGTAGACAAGGGCAAGCCACACGAAGGAAAGGAAAAGTATATAGGAAGTCCGTGACATATATTGCCTGACAATCTGGCCTATCGAGGCTGCCTTGTGCCGAATGGAAGCGACGAGGCACGAAAAGTCATGCACACCGCCTATAAATATTGAGCCAATGACTATCCAGATTAATGCAGGCAGCCACCCGAACCAGAGCGCAGCAAGAATGGGGCCTACGATCGGGCCTGCGGCAGAAATTGCAGACAGGTGTTGTCCCAATAACATAGCCGGTTTGGCAGGAACGTAGTCAACCCCGTCGTTTATTGTGCATGCCGGGGTCGGATTCGAATCATTCAACTGCAACCGGTTTGCAAGGAATCTACCATAAAAAACATATCCGAGAAGTAATATCACTATCGAGACTAGTACAACGGTTATAATCATACCTGGTTTGCCCTTTCAGAAATCTGCGGTGTTTCCGCTTTAAAATTGACTCAAATGTACGTCCGTCTGAGCATCTCGGCTGCTGTTGGGTCAAGCTGTTCCTTGCGCCGCACTTCTTCGAAACGAGCCAGCAAATCATCCACGCGGAGTCGCTTTTTCTCTGCGCCGCGAAAGTCATGGATGATTCGGCCGCGGTACATCATAATGAGGCGGTCACCAAGATTGGCGGCCTGATGCATCGAATGGGTAACCATGAGCGTAGTTAATTTGTCCCGCAAGATGATTTCCTCGCTTAACCGGATGACCTGGCTGGCGCTCTTTGGGTCGAGGGCAGCCGTGTGTTCGTCGAGCAGGAGGAGCTCTGGCTTGAGCCATGTGGCCATCAGTAGCGTGAGCGCTTGTCTCTGCCCGCCTGACAGGCTTCCTATGATATTGTCTAACCTGTCTTCCAGTTTCATATTCAACATGCGTACGCGTTCGCGGAGATCGCTCATCAGGCTGCGATTAAGCGCCCATCCAAGCCCGCGCTGCTGTCCGCGCATGGCAGCGAGGGCAAGATTTTCGGCGATTGACATGTTCGGGGACGTTCCGCTGAAAGGGTTCTGAAACACCCGACCTATAAACCTGGCCCGACGATGTTCCGGCCAGCATGTGACATTGTGGCCTGCCAGTGAGATGACGCCGGAATCAACAAAAAAGGCGCCGGCAACGGCATTTTGCAATGCAGACTTTCCGGAACCATTCGTGCCTATTACGATAACGAACGACCCCTCGTCAACGGTAAGGTCTATTTTTTGGAGTGCGCGCACTTCGTTTGGAGTGCCTGCATTAAATGTCTTTGAGATACAGCGGATTTCAAGCATAGGTGTTTTTTTTAACAAAATTTTAAATTAAGCATTCTTTTTTTTCAACTTGCCCGGTAAATAGGGGAGAATCAGCGCTGCAAATACAAATAGGGCTGTAATAAGTTTCAGGTCGTTGGGATTCAGTCCCCAGCGTAACGCCATCGCTACCATAAGACGAAAGATGACCGATCCCATAACCGCACCGGTAATCGTTAAGCCCAAATTCCGCGTGC
>DBJWYX010000255.1:0-3885 GCA_052360825.1 Candidatus Wunengus sp. YC64 | reverse complement strand
GGACGTCAAAACAGAGATTGAGAAAATCAGGGAACAGATATTCAACATCGAATAAAGGTTCACGTTTGTCTGAATCCTTAGGGTAACGGGCAGGATGGGAAAGATCGTAATCATTTCAGGGCCGTCGGGGTCCGGGAAAACAACGGTATGCAAACTACTCGTACAAAACCGGCATGTGAAGAAATCGGTATCAGTAACCACACGTCCGCCCCGGCATAACGAAAAGAACGGCGAGTCCTACTATTTTGTATCGACTGCAGAATTCGAGGAAATGATCCGGCGCAACGAACTGGCGGAATATGCAACATATTGTGGTTACTACTATGGGACTCCCGTTACGGCATTGCAAGAAGCCCTTAGGAATGAAATCCTCTATCTGCTTGAAATAGAGGTTCAGGGCGCATTACAGATCAAAGAGAAATTTCCGGAAGCTATTTCGATATTTTTACTGCCGCCTGACAACAATACCTTGGGCCAGCGGTTAATCCAAAGGAACACAAATAAAGAGGACGATATGGCGCTTCGTTTGAAAACCGCTGAAAAAGAATTGGAATATAAAGATAAATATGACTACCGTGTTGTGAACGATGACCTTGAAGTAACAATAAATACTATCCGCAAAATTCTAAACCTGGTGTAATCATGTCATATAGTATTGTTTTGGGTGTTACAGGAAGTATTGCTGCTTACAAGGCTGTTGAGGTTGTATCAAGCCTGATGAAACAGGGAAATCATGTTACCGTTATCATGACGTCCAATGCCCAGCGTTTTGTGCATCCGGTAACATTTCAGTCGATTTCAAAAAATCGTGTCATAACCGACCTTTTCATCGATACGGGAAATTATGACCCCAATCACGTATCTCTGGCTGAAAACGCCGATATAATGGTGGTTGCACCGGCAACTGCAAATTTTATTGGAAAAGTTGTATCTGGTATAGCAGATGATGCGCTGACATGCACCGTTATGGCCGCACGATCTCCTGTAATTATTGCGCCTGCAATGAACGATAGCATGTATTTAAATCCTATTGTGCAGGAAAATATTGGGAAATTGAGAAAACTAGGATACGTTATCATAGAACCGGAAGAAGGCCGGTTGTGCACGGGGCGTATTGGGATTGGGAGATTAGCCTCAGTTGAAAAGATTGTTGGTGTCATCAATGAGGAACTCAACAAAAAGAAGGACAAATAAATACTCATGAATAAGATACAAGTAAAGGTTGTGAGAAAGCAGGGATGTGGGGATTTACCTTTACCCCAATACATGAGCGAGGCCGCCAGCGGGATGGATTTATATGCCGCAGTGGATAAGGCAGTTCAGATTGAACGCCATGAAATTAAATTAATTCCCACAGGTGTTCATATAGAATTACCTTTGGGATATGAGGCTCAGGTCAGACCAAGAAGCGGCCTGGCTCTAAAACACGGATTAACGATCGTAAATACACCAGGAACGATTGATAGCGATTACCGTGGAGAGATTGGTATTATTTTGTGTAATCTTGGGAAAGAAAGATTTACCGTAGAGCGTGGGATGCGCATTGCGCAACTGGTAATCCAACCCGTATTCAGGGCGGAATTGATTGAGGTTGAGTGTCTGGAGGAGACCCGTCGTGGCGCAGGTGGGTTCGGTCACACGGGACATTAAAGAAAAAACGCATTATGTGCTTTTAGAAAAATGAGGTTTCCCTCAAAATCCCCCTTAATAAAGGGGGCTAGGGGGTTGTAAACTTGTCCTCGTGAAAACGGGGATAGCCAGGAAAAAACACAACACCCTGAATCCTCCTTTGCTGAGTGGGAATTAAAAAGAATAATCTGATTCCTTTAAGAGGACTCTATGGAAACAACCGTTGCGAAAAAGACATGGACAGAAAAAGAACTAATGTCTTTACCGGAGAATGGGTATAAACATGAGTTAATAAACGGAGAACTTGTTATGGTGCCAGCAGGAATGGAACACGAAAATATTGTAATAAAATTTTCGGCTGCATTGGAAAGATTTGTTTCAGAACGCAAACTTGGTGCAGTATTTGGTTCAAATGCCGGCTATCGGATGAAATCAGGCAACCTACGTTCACCTGACGTATCATTTATAAGTAAAAAGCGGTTACAGGGATTTAAACGGCCCCCCAAAGGTTTTTTTAAAGGTTCACCCGATCTCGCAGTTGAGATTCTTTCACCTTCTGACACCATGGAAAATCTTCATGAAAAAATTGTTGAATATTTTGAAAATGATACAAAATTAGTATGGGTAATCAATCCTGAAGAACAAGTTATTTTGGTATATCACTCGCCGCGTCCCGACAAGCTTCTTGCAGGAAATGACATATTGAATGGAGAAGACATTTTTACAGGATTTACACTCCCCGTATCGGAATTGTTTGTAGAATTATAATTATATGGGAATTAAACGTTTTATACGTTACATCACTGCAATTATCCTTCTAGCCTCCGCATTATTTATCTTTTTAAGTTTTCTCAGCCATTCTTCCAATGACCCGCCTTTTGCGGATTATCCAATCAATAACCCTGTGCACAATTTCTGTGGAATAGCGGGGGCGCAAATTTCAGGATACGCATTGTCGGGTCTGGGAAGGACTTCCTATATCATTGTCGTCCTGGTGGCATGGCTGGGAGTTGCATATCTCTTTAAGGAGAACATAGAACATCTCTGGGTAAAAATGATCGGAGCAGTTCTGCTGCTGTTTTCCATTGCATCTTTGCTGACGCTTGGGTGCTATGCATTTAAAAAATCCCTTATCTCTGCAAATGTGGGAGGAATTTTCGGAATCGTAGTTGTCTCCAGGTTATATGGATATTTCAATCTGACAGGGACGATCATTATTTTGGCGTCCGGGCTGGTTATATCAATTATGCTCTTGCTCAACGTCACTCCTGTTTCCCCTTTTATCAAGGTATCAAGAGCAAAAAAAGAAAGGGCTGTACCAGCACACGATTCTGAAAATGAAGACGCCGACACCCCTTACCGTGCAAAAGCAAATGCATCGAATAATTCAACTGTTTTGGCCAATAATTACCTGGATGCGATTCCTGCGAATGTAACGGGAGAAATGAATGAGCATCCTGTATCTGTGGGCGTACTTAAAAAGATACAAGAACAATATGATGGGGAACAATATCTGGAAGAGGAAGAGCCGGATATCTATGCTGAAACTACAAAACAAAAAAAACAGGATTATGAACTGCCGCCAATTGATCTCCTGGAAAAGCCCGCAGTTGAACAGCATTCGGATGATTGGGATCAAATTACACAACGCGCACAGGTGCTAAAAAACACCCTCGTACAGTTCAACGTGAACGCAGAAGTCGTGGAAATTGAGCGGGGTCCTGTCATAACCATGTATGAATTAGAACTGTCTCCGGGAACGAAGGTGGGGAAGGTGGTAAGCCTTTCCGATGACCTGGCTATTGCCCTGAAGGCGCCGAGTGTAAGAGTCGTCGCCCCCTTGCCGGGCAAGTCATCTATTGGATTAGAAGTTCCCAATACAAAGAGAAAAACGGTGATGTTGCGGGAGTTGCTTGAAGCGTCCGATGAAATAAGGAAAAAAATGGCTATTCCACTCCTGATCGGAAAAGACGCGGCTGGTAATCCCCTCATATCCGATCTGGCGTCAATGCCGCACTTACTCATAGCAGGAACAACTGGTTCCGGCAAGTCTGTTTGTCTTAATTCAATCATATTGAGTATTCTCTTTATGCGGCACCCAAGCGATGTCCAGCTCCTGCTGGTAGACCCGAAAATGGTCGAATTTTCCCTATTCCGGGAAATTCCCCATTTGATAAGCCCCGTAGTAACGGATATGAAAAAAGCCGCAGCCGTGCTGGAATGGGCGGTAAACAAGATGGAAGAACGGTACGCATT
>DBJWYX010000254.1:0-3892 GCA_052360825.1 Candidatus Wunengus sp. YC64 | reverse complement strand
TGCCGTGCCATTAGTAATCTTTCCTACAAAGGGAAATCCGCCCCTTATTTCTGTTCGGGATGTGGGGCTTGGTCGATGCATGGCTATCGCCACTGATTCTTTATGGCGATGGAATTTTTTATCCGTTGGGGAAGGCGGAAGCAATAGACATTATATTAAATTTTGGCAAAATGCCATAAAATGGCTTATCAAAGACCCCACCTTAAACCCCATCCGCATAACAGTAAATAAAGAAACGTTCCTGCCCGACGAAGAAGTACAGATCAGGATAGAAGCACTCGGGAGAAATTATCAGCCCATGGAGGGTGTGCAATTAGACATAGATGTCACAAATGAATTTTCCGGGAAGAGTATATTCTTTGCAAAAGAGACCACTGATAGTAACGGCCAGTACAAATTTACCATCAATAATAATATAGAAGGCTACTATATTGTTAAAGCATCAGCAAAGAAGGAAAATGATGAAATTGGACAAGATTACACCGTCTTTAACATCGCCCTGGAAAACAAGGAATTTAAAGATACCTCCATACGAAGAGACATTCTGGCCAAATTGTCGGAGGTTTCTGGTGGAAATTACTTCGATCTTCCCACAAAAAATATCGAAGAAAAGGTATCTATTGAAAATCCATCCATTGTTAAACTGGTTGGCAAACGTCAAATCTCCCTGTGGGATAACGGCTATGTTTTCATGATGATACTGGCAATCGTTTCCATCGAATGGTGGATAAGGAAACGCAGCGGTTTAAGTTAAGGCAAAAAACACTTGCATTAAAACACTTCATTTAGTATAGTTACTATTTCCTATTTTGCAAAAATACCTCAATCGGGCGCTATTATAACAGAGGATAAACAGGAGAGGTCTCACTTGATAATAGCGATAGATGGTCCAGCGGGTTCCGGAAAAAGTACCGTTGCCAGGATGCTGGCAAAACGGCTTGGCTTTTGGTATCTCGATACTGGTGCAATGTATCGGGCGCTTACGTGGAAGGCAATGCAAATGGGAGTGAACCTGGAAGATGAAGATGCCCTGTGCCAGCTCATGGATGAAACCACTATTGAATTCCAGGGTAAAGATGAGAATCTCCGGGTATTTGTTGATGGTCACAATGTAACGAAAGAAATTCGTTTACCGGCTATTACGAATAATATTCATTATATCTCAAATAAACCCGGCGTTCGGCAGCGTATGGTAAAGCTTCAACAAAAGCTTGCAGCAGAAGGAAACACTGTTGCCGAAGGAAGAGATATGGGCACGGTTGTGTTCCCCAATGCAGAAAGAAAGTTTTTTCTGGACGCAGATATTGAAGAACGCGCCAAAAGACGTTACGCCGAGTTTAAGCCGTCGCATAAAGAAGTTTTTTATGCTGACGTTATAAAAGATATAGAAACGCGCGATAGGCGAGATACCACAAGAAATAATTCACCCCTGGTAAAAGGGAGTGATGCAATATATATCAACACAACGAAGTTAACCATTGACGAAGTGTTTAATATGATGCTCAAAGAAATCGAGTCTGTAGGACATACATAAGGTTTTTGGAGTAAGGCGTAAAACGTATTTTATTTCATTCATTTTTTTAATTTTTGTTTTGGAGAATTTGTCAAATTATGGATCGTGATATTTTAAAAGAGTATAACGTAAATTTAGCCGACATTGAGAAAGAAGTCGAAGCGATTGTGGGGGGCGAGGATAACAAAAAGAAGATGGAATCCACGTGTTATGATTCTATCCAAGACTTTGAGGTCGGCTCTGTTCTGAAAGGACGTATTTTAAGCGCCATTGGCGATAATATTGTCGTAGATTGTGGATATAAGTCTGAAGGTATGGTCCCCAAGTCTGAATTTGACGATCCTTCCGAAATAGGAATTGGCGAAGAGGTAGAAGTTTTATTAGAAGCGGTGGAAGATGATTCGGGGCTCATTAAATTATCGAAACGCAAGGCAGACCGCATACGTGGATGGGAAAGGGTTATTGCAAAATATAAGGAAGGCGATATCATAACGGGACGTGTTACGAGAAAAATTAAAGGCGGTCTTCTCGTGGATATGGGAGTTCCGATATTCTTGCCAGCCTCGCAGATCGATGTAAAACCACCCGGCGATATTGCTCAATACATTGGACAAGAAGTCACATGCAGAATACTAAAAATAGACGAGGCACGGCAAAATATTGTTGTTTCCAGAAGAAAGCTTATCGAAGAAGAACGCAACAAGAAGAAACAGGGGTTATTGGCAGAAATTGAGGTAGGGCAGATCAGAAAAGGCGTGGTAAAAAACATTGCCGATTTTGGCGCATTTATAGACTTGGGTGGCCTGGATGGACTCTTACACATTACCGATATGAGCTGGGGTAGAATAAGTCATCCCTCCGAACTGTTGGCAATTGACGATGAAATCGAGGTAACGATACTCGGCATTGATAAAGAAAAAGAAAAGGTCGCTCTGGGACTAAAGCAAAAATCAGAAAACCCGTGGATGAATATTGAGGAGAAATATCCAGTCGGCTCCAGGGTAAAAGGACAGGTGGTTAATATAATGTCCTATGGCGCCTTTGTAAAACTGGAGACAGGAATCGAAGGTCTTGTGCACATCTCCGAGATGTCCTGGACACGCCGTATCAATCATCCATCTGAAATAGTAGCTATCGGTGATATGGTAGAGGTCGTTGTTCTTAAGATTGATAAGGAAAAAGAAGAAATCTCCCTCAGTATGAAACAGACGGAAGTTAATCCCTGGACGGTAATCGAAGAAAAATATCCTGCCGGAACAAAAATTAAGGGTCGTGTCCGCAATCTGACTAATTATGGCGCATTTATTGAGATCGAAGAAGGTGTTGACGGATTGCTTCATATTTCAGACATGTCGTGGGCAAAGAAGGTAGGCCATCCCTCTGAAATTGTTAAGAAAGGGGATAAAATTGAGGCTATCGTACTTTCTGTTGACCGCGAAAAGAAGAGGGTTGCTTTGGGTCTAAAACAACTCTCTGATGACCCATGGACAAAAGAGATTCCAGACAAATTTAAGGTAGGTGATATAATCAAGGGTAAAGTCACTAAGCTAACCAACTTTGGCGCATTTCTGGAACTCGGTAAAGGGATTGAAGGGCTGTTACATATCTCAGAATTCTCCAACGAAAAGGTAACCAATCCTGCGGATGTTGTTAATATCGATGATGAGCTGGAAGTCAAGGTTATTCGAATCGAACCTGACGCAAGAAAGATAGGACTCAGTCTTAAAAAATTATCCGATTCTTCAACTGGGGAATCCCAACAGCAACCATCAGGTGAAGGTACGGATACCTCGGAAAAGGAAGTGAGTGCAACAGACGCGTAGTGATGTTGTCGCTGTAACAAAAGGGAAGGAGATACCAATACGGAATCTGCTTTACAAACATATCTGAAAGAAATTAACAAAATTCCGTTGTTATCTCTTGAAGAAGAAAGGGAAATAACAAAAAAGGTTGTAGCGGGGGATGCGAAGGCGCGGGAAAAACTGATACGCTCTAATTTGCGGCTGGTCGTCAGTATTGCAAAACAATATGTTCACAGAGGGCTTTCCTTCTTGGATTTGATTGAAGAAGGGAATATAGGTTTGATCCGCGCTGTCCAGGGCTTCGACCCAACGACCGGATTTAAATTCAGCACGTATGCAACATGGTGGATAAAACAGGCCGTCCGCAGGGCATTAACGGATAAGGCAAAAACGGTCCGTATTCCCTCTTACATGCTTGAAAAAATATCCAAACTGAAAACTACGTCTACTGACTTGTTAGACAGGCTTGAAAGACCGCCCAGCCTGAGTGAGATTGCAAAAGAGATGGATATCACCGCAAAAAAAGTGGAATTCATCGAACATGCCATACGCTCGACAGGGTCACTCAATTCGACAG
>DBJWYX010000253.1:0-3901 GCA_052360825.1 Candidatus Wunengus sp. YC64 | reverse complement strand
CCGCTCCCATGTGAGCAGTGAAATTTTATCAAATCAGCTTCTGGATTGCTGATTGGTCGCCCCCTCCACGTAGTTATACGTCCATTGCCGTTCTTTTTTCTCAAGAAAATCGATGAGAGGTCGATCCTCTGTGCTGTCCGAATTGTGGCGGGGAAATGAAGATCATCAGCTTTATTACTGATCAACAGTTAATACAGAGGGGAAAAAGAAAGAGGGGGAAAATGGGAAAAAGAATCCCGCCTTGATTAGTGATTTAATATTTTTTAATCGTTTATTCATTTCATCCTCTTTAAGATAGCTTTGATTTCATACATGTCCTCGAAAGTTTTATCGGGGAATAGTCATTCGCCGACTTATGGAAGAATAACAATGAAATACGATCATCATTATTATTAAAAATATTCCTTCGCTCATTTCCTCGTGCGATTTCTTTTATTCTTTCTCATCTTAATCTTCACCTCCTCTGTTTCTCCCTCTTCCAGTGTTAACGTCTTTTTAGTGTATTTATACCCCTTTTTCCTGGCAGAGATTACATAAGCATCTGCATCAAGATCGCTAAACACGAAACTCCCGTCCTTTTTTGTTTTCATATTGTCCGAATAATTGGTGGTCTCGCCTTGAATGGTTACGGTTACGCCTTTCAATGGTAAATCATCCGGACCGTTTACTGTTCCAGAGACAGCGCCCTTCGCTACCGGTGTAGGTGTCGGCGTGGGCGTAGGAGTAGTCATCGTGTTTGTGATGAGGTTGAGTCCACTTACTTGAACGGGGGTTGTCCTGGTTGCCGTCGTTCCGTCTCCTAACTGACCGGAAACGTTGTCTCCCCATGCCCAGACCGTCCCATCTGATTTCAGGGCAACGCTAAACCATTCTCCACACGTGATGGCAGTAATACCACTAAGACTGTCCACCTGTATGGGAGTTTTCTTATTCGTGGTTGTTCCGTCCCCTAACTGGCCACTCCTGTTATCTCCCCATGCCCAGACCGTTCCGTCCGATTTCAGGGCAAGACTGTGATAATTTCCACCTGCGACGGCAATGACATTACTCGGACTACTTAACTGTACGGGTTTTGTCTTATACTCGGTCGTTCCGTCCCCTAATTGTCCATTTGTGTTATCTCCCCACACCCAGACCGCTCCGTCTGACGTCAAGGCAAGGTTATGATTCCATCCACACGCGATAGCGGTAACTACACCCAGATTTTGCACTGGAGCTACGGTTTTTCTAATCGAGGTTGACCCATCCCCTAACTGGCCATAGTAGTTCCACCCCCACGCCCATACCTTCCCGTCTGACGCCAGGGCAAGGTTATGATACATTCCACCCTCGATGGCAATAATCTCAATATCATCGTCATCCAGACTGCCTAAAATTTTGGGGGTTGAACTGTTTGTCGTGGTTCCGTCTCCTAATTGGTAAGAATCGTTGGCGCCCCATGTCCATACCTTCCCTAATGAATCCAGGGCAAGGCTCTGATGGCCGCCTCCCGCGACGGCAATTATATCACTCAGGCCGTTTAACTGAACGGGTGTCGCTCTGTTCGTGGTTGTTCCGTCCCCGACCTGACCTTCTAAGTTTCGTCCACATGTCCAAACGGTTTCTTCAGAATCCAGAAAAAGGCTGTGGAGGTGTCCGCCTGCGATTGCTGTAATGCCGCTTAGGTTATTTATCTGCGTTGGGGTTATCATGTTTGTGGTTGTTCCAACCCCGAGCTGTCCAAAGGAATTGTCTCCCCATGCCCAAGCCGTTTCGTCGGACATCAGGGCAAGGCAGTGATACCCTCCGGCCGTAATCCTTGGCGTCGTTGACGCCCATACCGTTCCTTGAACGGACATGGCTATAGACAGTAAAAACAAAATCACCATATACCACAGTTTCACTCTGTATGCCTGACTTTGCATGGTCTGCATGATGGTCTTGAGCAGGGGTTTGCAAAACCTGATATGCGAAGAATCAAATAACGTCTTACCCATAACCTTAACACCTCCTTTTCGATATGGAAGAATAACAAAGACCGAACAAATTACCGATCCCCATTCCCCGCTTTTGCGAGGACAGGTTTCATGAGGACAAGTTTCCTGATTATTATTAAAAATGTCCTTTCTCTCATTTCCTCGTGACAAGACTTGTCCTCGTGCAAACGGGGATGCGATAGTAAGCCCCTTCAAATCTTTTAAAGATTTTTAAGAGATATTAGAACTTCTCCTGCGTCGATACATCTACAGATGGGGCATTTCTCTTTTGAAATAATAGACTCGCGCTCTTTAAGCGGCATAAATGCCGCCTTAAAAGAACGAGATGTTATTTGCCAATTGCCTCCATATTCTTTTAGATTTCCGCAGGAACAATATACTACTGGCTCAAACATGTGCGTTTACCTCAAATTTATGTATCAAGCTATATAAAGTTACATTTTATCCTTAATATTAATACATCCTAAAAGGTCAAAAGTCAAAACCCAAAAGTCAGAAATATCTATTCTTTCCCAGCGTTGTCCGGTTAAGTAATTGCGTAAGAGTGCCATTTTTGTTCTTTGAGATTATATAGGTCTGTCTGCTGACAGGGAGGAGTTGGTAGGTCATTTTCGAGATTGCGGGCTTCGTTTTGTATTTTGATACGCAATTCTCTAACCCTTTTAATGCTTACCTTCTCCTGGTAATGCTCATGGCAATAGATTGCAAGAAGGAGATAGGTTATGAGACCACCAAGTATTTGTACCATTAATCCGTGTCTACTTCTTGCGATAAGGTGATAAACTTTTAGATGACGTTTCCACCAGCCGAAAAATATTTCAATGTTCCATCGGAGCTTATATATGGTTGCGATCTCTTCAGCAGAGAGATCATATCGGTTCGTGGCAATCCAATATACCTTATCATCAATGCGGTAGCCAACTACCCGCAGTTCTTTCTCTGTTTGGTTGACTCCGGGAGTGCCAAGCAATACAATGGCATCGTAAAAAACTATGCTACCCGGTTTGACTGTGTTGGATTTTATGCAGGTCTTTTTTGTATTGCCCCTGATACGGCATGCAAAGGACTTCTCTTCTGTCTGCCAGAGATCAAAATCTTTATGACACTGGTAGTAACGGTCCATGACTCCTGTCTGACCAGGCAAGAGTATCTGGCTGACAAAAGGACGTTCATCAGCTTTGCCATCAGTGAAAAATATTTTTGATGGGATGGATTGGTTGATGTCAAAGCCAAGATGCACCTTGGCTTTCTTGCAGTCATTGCGATAATCGGCCCAGTACATAGAAAGAACCGCATCGATCAATGAACCATCAATGGCTACGAGATTTCCAAGTTCTGCGTGCTCTCTGGGTAATATTTTGGCTGCTTTTGCCTGCAGTTCCTGGAATACGTAAGTTAACTGTTCGAGACCACGAGAATTTATGGCCTCGAAGAAGCTGCTCTTTTTTATACCATCAGGTGGCGCTATCACTTCGCGAGCGAAGTCGTCTTCTTCGAGAACTTGCAGAAGATGTCGCCCTGAAGTATGCTCCTCAAGATGATAAAAAATTAATGCCTTAAGCTGGTGTTCAAAATTCATTTGCAAGGGTCTATTTCCTCGTGCCTCAAGCGGAGGCATGCCGATAAAGATGTTTTCAACAGGTTGCCATAATTCGTGAAACGATGGTGCATCTTGTTCTTTGTCTTGAGGATGAAAGGTGCGCGGCATTTTTCGTAACTCCTATAGTTAAGGGTTTTTACGAAAAATTTTCCGGGCACATTTTACAAAATTGTCAAGAGAAATATCTCCTCAAAACATTGTTTTTTTCCCATTTTCCTGATACATGTATTACGCAATTTCCTAACCGGACAACGCTGATTCTTTCCAGACTTTAAGCTTTGGGGAGGCGCCAGAGCGATACTATGAGTTACATATTAAATATTAA
>DBJWYX010000252.1:0-3905 GCA_052360825.1 Candidatus Wunengus sp. YC64 | reverse complement strand
TTATTTTAGTGGCACAGACCAATACGCCTCGTCTAAAAATTGCTTCCAGGAGCGATATTTATCTGAACGAAGTTTCAAGCTTAGTATGGGGCTATGTTTTGGCTTGACAGGCTTACGTATTAACTTCATTCTCGCCTCTATAGGGGTTCTGCCCCCTTTCTTTTTATTGCAATCGGTACAGGCGCACACGATATTCGTCCATGTGGTATTTCCATTATATGCCTTCGGTACAATGTGGTCTAAGCTAAGCTCTGATGTTGGAAACCTTTGGCCGCAGTATTGACACCTGTTTTCATCCCGGGCAAAGATGTTCCGCCTGTTAAATTTCACATTGGATCGAGGGAGTTTTTCATAAAACAAAAGACGGATAATCTTTGGCACTTCAATTTCGAAAGATACGGTTCTAATCCAGCTTGTATAATCTTCATCGGGTAAACCTGATTTTGCCTTATAAAGAGAGACGTCTTTCCAGGTTTCGAAATTATAGGAACTGAATTTCCCGTCATCTACGGAAATAACTTCGGCGCTTTCCTTGCATAATAAGACAAATGCCCTCTTTGCCGAAATTACGTGGAGGGCCATGAAAAACTTGTTTAACACCAATACGCTGGACTCTAATGCGGCAACCTGTTGCATATTAGTAAATCCTCAATACAAAACAAGTATCTATTGTGTCAAACTGCTACCTGCTGAATTCACCGCAACGATGCTGAGAATGAACGCTCCAAAAATACTTTTTCAAAAATAAATTACATATTAATAATGTTAAAAATTATAACAATCAACGCTGTGCAATTCAAGGGAATTGTATTGCCCCGAACTGATCCAGAGTTCCGTATCCTTTGCCAGGATTGAACGATTTTCGGATGGATGCAGTAACAAATTTCTTTGCCTGAACAACGGCCTCTTTTAGACCAAAACCTTTTGCCAGACAGGTGGCTATCGCCGAGGCATACGTGCAACCCGTGCCGTGGGTATTTTTTGTTGGTATGTATTCACCCTCAATATATTCAAAGGACTTCCCATCATATAAGATATCTATCACCTTGCCTTCATTTTTCATATCCCATGATTTTCCAGCATGTCCGCCTTTTATAAGCACGTATGAGGGACCTAGCTGATGGATGTATTTTGCGGCTTTTTCTGCGTCAGAAGGAGTTTTTATCTTTATACCTGAAATATATTCCACCTCCGGGATGTTTGGCGTAACAACAAGGGACAGGGGGAATAATTTGGATATAAGGGCATTGACGGCATCTGTAGATAACAACCTCTTTTCATTCTTTGATATCATGACCGGGTCTACCACAACACATTTGATGTTATATGCCTTGATTTTCAGGCTGACCACATCCACAATGCCCTTGTTCAGCAACATCCCCGTTTTGACGACATCCGTTCCGATGTCGGTCATTATCGCATCTATTTGTTGAGCAACAAAGGATGCCGGTACTTCAAAGATGGCTTGGACACCGAGGGTATTTTGGGCGGTCAGTGCGGTAATGACGGTTGTTGCGTATCCACCTAAAGCCGTGATTGTCTTAATATCCGCCTGAATACCAGCGCCACCTCCCGTATCAGAACCGGCGATGGTGAGGACTTTAAACAAGGACATTCTATTTTTCATCATAACATAACAATAGTTACATACTTTATTCTTTCGTTAGCTTGATCTTATCTACAAATCATCAACCTAATCATCAACCTAATCATCAACCTAATTAAGTTGATAAGAAAGACCTCTTCCCTTCCCGATAGGTTTAATCACTTCTAATTTAATCATTTTCGTAACCTCCTTATGAGCAGCCTGTGCCGAAATTTTAAACATTTCTCGTATGTATTTATTTGTGATTTTGCCATGCTGATTCATAAATTCCACGATCCTCATCTGTCTTTCTGTTAAGGCAATCTGTCCCTTCTTTGTTCTTCTCAATCTTTCACTACTGAGTTTCACAACTCGTTCCTTCACGGCAGCAATGCTTATTTGAACCCCTTCAACGAAGTATTCAAGCCATTTTGTCAGATTGAGGGTTTTCTGGTCAACACTTTGTAATACCTTATAATAAGACGGTCTGTCTGAATCGTAGTAATCATCCAGGCAGAAAAACTGCTTGGTATCAAAACCCCGCAAATAAAATATCAAAGCGGCAAGGACTCGCGCCGTTCTGCCATTCCCATCTACAAAAGGGTGAATTCTAACAAATTCATAATGAACAATTCCTGCTTCAATCACAGGGTCAAGTCCCTTCGCTTTGTCGGAATTAAGCCATTCTATCAGTCTTTTTACTAACACTGGAACATCTTCATTTGCGGGCGGTTTGAAGACGACCTCGCCAGTCAACCTGTTGACTACTACAACGTAACGATTACGATAGGTACCGCAGTCGGAAGGATTATCAAGCGTTCCTTGAGTTAACTTTTTATGTACCTTTAAGATGTTCTTCTCCGTAATCTTTTTGCCATCAGTTAATTTATCTGTGTTTTCAAGCACCCTCAAGTAGTTTAAGACCTCCTGCTTATCTTTGCGTGTGGCCATTACTTCTCTTCCATAGGCCAAATCGCTTACTTGTTCTAAGGATAATCTGTTTCCTTCAATACTGGTGGAGGAATGGGCGCTGCGAATAATTGCCTCACGCCGAAGGGTTACTTCCCACTTTGGAACTAAAGGAGAATTAAGAATTATCTCTCTTGCAGCAGAAATCTGTGTTAGAGAATTAACTATTTTATGTGTGTACTGGAAATTCGGTTTAAACACCAAATTCGCCTTCTATAAAGTTTACCCAGGGATGTAACTGCTTAATCTCCGCCTGAATGCCAGCACCCCCTATGTCAGAACCGGCAGTGGTGAGGGCTTTATACAGCGATGGGGCTTGTTTCTTCATTCTGAACAATAATTTTAAGGTGTGGATTTTCGGTGGCTTCAATAAATAATGAGTACTCTAGTTTGATCATTTTTATTTCCTCCAAAACTTTTACTTCTTTAATGCGGGCTTCCTTTTTAAGCTACGCGTCCTTTCTTTTTATAAGTAAGTAAACCACTCCGTTTTTACTTCCACCGATTCAATTGGTTTGGTTTCGACCCCTAGTTTAAATTCTTTAAGTTTGTCACAAAGAAGTTCCCCGTCAATTAAGTCAATTGGTGGAGCCCCATCTCTTGTCGCTTCTTTAATTGCATCTCTTGTAAAAGTTCCTGTTGTTATGAATAGACCCTTGTCAGCACGGCCTTGCATTGCGCCGCGAAAATCTCTGATTTGACTCGGCGTAATTGAACCTTTATATCTTTTGCATTGAAATATTACATGAAAGCTAAGGAAACCACTTATTCTAACAATACCCTTTCCGTCAATGCCACCGTCACCGGTTTTCCCAATTACTTCAACCTGGATAAAACCACTTTCACGTAAAAGTCGTTGTGCAAGTCTTTCAAAAGCCTCTGGCGGTATATCGAATAAAACATTTAAAAGTTGTTCTTTCCAGTTCGTTTCTTCTATTTTTTCTGTTATTTCTACTTCTTCATTAGCTTCTTTCTTGTTTTTTTGTTCAGTCTGTTTGTGTTGTTCTCGAACAGTTCTAACAATTTGGTCAGAATCAATTTGATCTATATTTAGGTCAGATTTCGTCAAAGCCCAGATTCCACGAGCAGAATTATCAAGCAGTCCGTATTTTTTAAGGTATGTTCTTGACCATGCAAGTCTGTAATCAACTTCGCTTTGAAGTCCATTTTCGCCATGAAGTATTTGAAGTGTTTCATCGGGAATATTAGCAATCTGATATACTCTTTCGTTAATTTCCTCAATCGGTCCCGAACCGCCAAGGCCAAGAAAAGCCTTTATAGTTGGAACAATTAGTTCGTCAAAAGTTGGTAAACTGTCGTGTTGTCTTTTTCTTGCCATATATTATATTTT
>DBJWYX010000251.1:0-3927 GCA_052360825.1 Candidatus Wunengus sp. YC64 | reverse complement strand
ACCGGGCTGCCCTTTCAAAATCCTGAATTGCAACAGACTCGTCCTTGTCTTTTTCAAGTTTATTGATTTCTTCTTCTATATGTCTCAAGTCAGGCGGTTGCGTGGTCGCCTTGAGTCGTATCCTTGCACATGACTCATCAATCACGTCAATCGCCTTGTCCGGAAGGTATCTTCCCGTGATGTAGCGAATCGATAGTTCAGTTGCCGCCTCTAATGCGTCATCCGTAATTTGAACCTTGTGGTGCGCCTCGTACCTGTCGCGCAGCCCTTTTAATATTTCAATGGTCTCCGTCTTTGAAGGAGGTTCGACGACAATCGTTTGGAACCTTCTTTCGAGTGCGCCGTCTTTTTCAATATATTTCCTGTATTCATCCAACGTAGTAGCGCCAATACACTGGATTTCACCCCGTGATAATGCAGGTTTCAAGACATTAGACGCATCAATGGCGCCTTCAGCGCCGCCTGCACCCACAAGGGTATGCAGCTCATCAATAAACAGGATAATGTTCTTTGCTCTTTTTACTTCTGACATTACCGCTTTAATACGCTCTTCGAACTGACCTCTGTATTTTGTGCCAGCCACCATCATTGCAAGGTCTAACGCCACAATCCTGCGGTCTCTCAACAGTTCCGGGATATTCCCCTGAACTACAGCCTGCGCAAGGCCTTCAACGATTGCCGTTTTTCCTACCCCAGCCTCACCCAGCAAAACAGGGTTATTCTTGGTTCGGCGGCACAATACCTGAATGACGCGTTCGATTACATCCTGTCGTCCGATGACCGGATCAAGCTCATGTTCCCGGGCTTGCTGCGTGAGATCCCTGCCGAAAGAGTCCAACGCAGGAGTCTTTGACTTCCCCTTCTTTTCTTCTTTCTCCTGATTGACGCCTCCCTGAACAGCTTCCGAACCTAACAGGCCAATAACTTCCTCCCGTACGTCTTCGAGTTTTACCCCCAGATTTAACAATACCTGGGCAGCAACACCTTCCTGCTCTCTCAGTAATCCCAATAATAGATGTTCCGTTCCAATATAATTATGACCTAAAGCCCGCGCCTCTTCCATCGCATATTCCAATACCTTTTTTACGCGCGGGGTAAATGGCAACTGCCCAACAGAAACCAGGTCTGATCCGCTCTGTACAATTTTTTCTACTTCCAGGCGTATTTTTTTCAACTCTATATCCAGGTTTTGTAAAACATTGGCAGCAACGCCGCTGCCTTCCTTCACCAACCCTAACAGTATATGCTCCGTTCCGATATATTCGTGGTTAAATCGCCGGGCCTCTTCTCGTGCAAGCGCCATAACCTTTCTAGCACGGTCAGTAAATCGATCAAACATAATACACCTATCCTTTCAAACTTTTTATCTTTTCCAGGCGTTTTCTTACATATGATGCGCGAATAATATTCCTCTGTGTGGAATTAAGCTCGCGTCCTTCCAGCTTTTGTAAGTGTCCCGGCAGCGTGAGAATGAAAAGCTCATTTAACGTTTTCATTTCAATGTCATTAATTATTCCCAAATTGACTCCCATTCTGACTTGAGAGAGCAGATGCATAATCTCTTCCGAAGAAATCAGTCTCGCCACCTTGAGCATACCATAAGACCGCCATACCCGGTCCTCTAACTGTTCACGGCTTTCAGAAACGAGCGCCTTTCTAGCCATCCGCTCATAACTGGTAATCCTGGGAATCACACTTTCAATAATCTCAATAATTTCCACTTCCGATTTGCCAAGGGTAAACTGGTTGGAGATTTGATATAAGTCCCCTGAAACTTGCGTCCCTTCACCATATAGCCCCCTGACCACCAATCCGAGCTTCATAACGGCAGTAAACACCTTCTCAATATGGTGAGTCATCCCTAATGCTGGCAAATGTAACATTACTGACGCCCTCATCCCCGTACCTACATTTGTAGGGCAGGCCGTTAGATATCCAAACCGTGAAGAATAAGCATAATTTAATTTTCTCTCCAATTTATTATCTATATCATCTATCGTTTTCCATGCCTCTTTTAGTTCAAATCCGGAGCGAATCACCTGTATCCTTAAATGATCTTCTTCGTTAACCATCAGACTGACGGTTTCCGATTTACCAAAGGCCACACCCCTTTCACCCTCTCCCCCTGCATGTTCCCTGCTGATAAGATGTCGTTCTACCAAAAAAAGCCTGTCCACAGGCGTAATATCCGCAAGGTTCAAATAACAAAGATCCTGTGAAATATCGGAGTCCTTAATCCTCTCCCTGATAATCTCTTCGAGTTCCTTTTTTTGCTTTACATTGGCCCTTGAAAGAAAGGGAAATCGCGCCACATTCCTGGCCAAACGAATCCTGCTGCTAATGACGATGTCTGACTCAGGACCTGTTCCTCTGAGCCATTCACCAGTATTATCAGCAAGATCGCTAATCTTCATCGTTGTCGCCTGAAAGCTCATAAATTTTATCCCTTAATTCAGCAGCCCTTTCGTAATCTTCTTTTTCTACGGCCTTATTCAGTTCATTCCGTAACTGCATGAGTTCATTCTTCTTTATTAATTCTTTCCCTGCCCTTGAAGGCACTTTTCCGACATGCTGGGTACTGCTGTGCATCTTTTCCAACAAAGGGATTAGCCCTTTTCTAAAAATAGTATAATCCATCGGGCAGCCCAAACGGCCATTGGAGCGGAATTCCAAATAAGACAGCCCGCACACGGGACAAACGATCTTGGACATCTCATTTATTTCAGGCGCTACCTGATTAATGAGGCTTGTTAATATTTCAGTGGGTGATGGTATTTTTGTTAGATGTGTATTGATGCTCTGCGCACACTCTTCACATAGATGTCGTTCCTTCTTTGCAGTACCGACGATCTCCGTTAAATGCACCGTCGCATGCTTTTTATTACAAGATTCGCATTTCATTGTTCATTACCCCTATGGAACCCAAGACTAAATCTAATTATCGCTTTTCCCATTTTAACACATCCATAACTTTTCCTAAAGAACTTTTTTCAGATAATATTTCCTCTCGAATCCTGTTTTCTCTTTCCAAACAATCCATACCGTAATTAACCCTTACATCGGCCTCCGCCAAAGGTATCACCATCAACCCATCGTCATCTCCGATAATCCAATCCCCCGGATTAATTCTAATCCCTGATATCTGAATTGGCACATTAATTTCCCCAAACCCTTTTGGCTCGCCGGCGGTTGGCATCACCATTTTTGTAAAGGCAGGAAAATTTAATTCTCTAATCTCTGCAATATCCCGTATTGCTCCGTTAATTACCACCCCGCTTATCTTTTTTTGCAACGCACTGTGAGTTGCCAATTCCCCCCAAATTGCAGGACCGACGCCCCCGGCATCAATCACAACGACGTCTCCTTCTTTTGCAATATCTATAGCCTCAACTGGTTTAGCCCAATCACCGGGCAACGTCCTTACAGTGACCGCATTCCCTATTAATTTAATATTTTGATATATCGGATATAAACCTGTGATACTTTCCGCACGATGCCCGGCATCAGAAATATTTGCCGTCGAAAGTTTCGTTAACGCTTCCCGCACGCCTTCACTTGTTACCCTTTTAAACAGGGCTGTATCAACTTTTCTATTTTCTTTGATAGCAGTTTTAATGCTTTCTGCTGCGATTTTCGCATCCTTTGATTTGCTGATATAACCACCCACTATAACGATACTTGCCCCAGCGTTTACCGCATCTATCACATTCTCAGAATTAATACCGCCCGCAACAGCAACTGGGATTTTTACCTTACTGCAAATGCGCTGCAAGACGCTGAAAGGCGTTTTTCCACTCATTTGATCGTCTATTGCGGTATGGATGGCTATATAGTCTGCGCCTAACCTTTCTATATCGGCAATACGTTCCTCAACTTTAGCGCTATTTATAAAGTCTACGCAGACTTTTATACCGTAATTTTTCCCTG
>DBJWYX010000250.1:0-3929 GCA_052360825.1 Candidatus Wunengus sp. YC64 | reverse complement strand
GCGGCTGTTACACCGATAAGCAAGGCGCCGATGAGACCCGGCGTATTGACAACGGCGATTGCATCGATTTCAGCAAGCTGTACTTTCGCGTCACTCAGGGCGTTGTTAACGATGCCAATGATAGACTCCAAATGAGCCCGACAGGCAATTTCAGGAACCACGCCTCCAAACTGGCGATGTAATGCGTCCTGGGAGAGAATAATACTCGACACTATTTCCCGCCCGTCTTTTACAACAGCCGCAGAAGTCTCGTCACATGATGTCTCAATACCCAGAATTAACATGTCATAAAAAAAGGCAGGAATATCTCCTGCCTTCATTATAATAATCTAATGGTAAACACTATTCAATTCTTTAGGGAGCGCCTGAACGCTTCGCATAGACCTCTATACCTTTCATAATATCAATAGCTCTTTCTAATTGCATATCGATATATTGTGGTTTTTCTTTTGCCCCAACGGTTCCTTTCAGTACCGTCTCTGTCCCCTTGACTTCATTAACCTTTGATTCATTAATTTTCGTATCGATATTTATCATGGCTAGATGTTCGTGCAATGCCTTTATCTCGGCAAAATTGAGCGGGACTTTTACGTGCGGTTCAATCCCTTTTTCATGGATACAAACTCCTGACGGCGTATAATACCGTGCTGTTGTCAATTTTAAGGCGGCTTTCCCGTCTCCCACGGGAATCAGGCTCTGTACAGAACCCTTCCCAAATGTCTTAATGCCTAACAATAAACCTCGTTTGTGATCCTTGATCGCGCCTGCAACAATTTCCGATGCGCTCGCACTTCCATTATTTACGAGCACAACCAACGGAAAATTAGGATACGTCCCCTTCTTATGGGCTTGATACACATAATTCTGTGTCTTGTCTCTTCCTTTGGTAGAAACAATCACGCCCCTTTCCAGAAACTTATCAGCCATATCAACAGCGACGTTCAATAACCCGCCGGGATTAAATCTCAAGTCCAATACCAGGCATTTCATGCCTTTCTTCAACAAATCCTGAATAGCCGCATCCATATCCCTTACGGTATTCTCCTGGAAATTTGTCACCGCAAGGTAACCAACCTTGTAATCATTATCCACCATACGAGCGCCGCGGATGCTTTGTACATGAATCTTTGCACGTTCGATGGTAATGTCCGTTGGAGTTGTATCTCCTTCATGGACGACGGTCAGGGTAATTTTTGTTCCTAACTTTCCGCGAAGCTTTTTCACGGCATCCCTGATAGTCATATTTTCCGTGGATTCACCGTCGATCTTGATAATTCGGTCTCCTACCAGTATCCCGGCTTTGAAAGCAGGAGAATCAAGCAGAGGCGTAATCACCGTCAGCAGCCCATCTTTGACAATGACCTCAATCCCCAGTCCTTCAAATTCTCCTTCCGTTTCAATTTTCAGGTCTTCCATGTCCTCAGGGCTAAAATACTGACTATACGGATCGAGACCCGAAAGCATGCCACGGTATGCGTTCACAAGGATCGTATTAATTTTTATTTCATCGACATATTTGTCTTGTAACTCCTTAACAACTTTAACAAACTCTTCATACTCCTCGTAGACACTCTCTTTGGTCTGATCGGCACCCTCTTTGACTTCAATCTGAGGCTTTTCAAGAGGGACTTCCTGCCCAAACGAGACTGTTCTAACAGACACAAGGGTTACAAATAATAAAAAAATGCCCAACCTTTTCATCATTTCTTCTTTCGTTCTACGGCTCGTTTTGCCGCCACAACAATATCTTCTGGCAGAAGGTGATATTCTTTAAAGAGGATATCAGGATCCCCCGACTGACCAAAACGATTGTCAATGCCAATCATTTCCACAGGAACGGGGTAATTTCTGGCCAATACCGTTGCAACGGCGCTGCCCAGACCGCCGTCAAGCACATGCTGTTCTGCCGTCACCACGGCATTTACCTCCTTTGCAACCTTCACTAAAATTTCCTGGTCTATGGGCTTTATGGTATGCATATTGACTACTGTTGCCTCAATTCCTTCTTTCGATAGTACATCAGCCGCAGTAAGCGAGTTGGCCACCAACGCCCCGCAGGCAACAATCGCCACGTCTTTCCCGTTTCTTAGGATATTCGCTTTTCCAATGGTATACGGCTCTTCCTTTTTTGTAATTACCGGTACAGCCGCCCTGCCCAATCGGATGTAAATAGGACCTTTATGGGCTACAGCCGCCAGAATGGATTTTCTTGTTTCTACCGCATCACACGGTTCGACTACCGTCATGGTTGGAATTGTTTTCATCAAAGAAATGTCTTCGATGCACTGATGTGATGCCCCGTCTGGTCCGACCGATACCCCGCTATGCGTGGCGACGATCTTTACGTTTAATCCACTGTAACATATCGTATTTCTGATCTGTTCCCAGGCTCTGCCCGTAGCAAAGATACTGAAGCTGCTGACAAAGGCTATTTTCCCGCAGGTCGCCAATCCCGCAGCCGTATTCATCATATTTGCCTCGGCAACTCCCATATTAAAAAATCTTTCGGGGAATTTCTTGCCGAATTTGGCCGTGGTTGTGGACTTTGAAAGGTCTGCATCCAGCACCACGATGTCCTTGTTTTTCTCTCCCAGTTCTACCAGCGCATCGCCGTATGCCTGGCGCGTAGCTATCATTTCTGTCATTTTATATTTTCACCATTTGCAATAATTCGGTACATTAAAGAATAAACCGACGGTTTATTTAACTGTTATTATTTCTTACTAATACGTTTTGCCTTATCCTGATGGTTCAATCGTCCTCGATTGAACCTAAACGTTTGGCTATTTCACGGCTAATATTTATGTAAAGCCCGTAACGCGGCTCAAAATATTTGGTTCATCGTTCGACTGAGCGCTCACGACGAAGTCTACAAGATGGAACCAGCCTTGACAACACGAACAGCATAACTGTCCGAGGATACAGGTTTCGTTACCGTTTACCCCTAAACTTTACTTCTTTGCGACCTTGGGGTCTTTGCGGTGAAATATCACTACTTATTTCAATTCAGCCAGTGCCCGTTCTGCCTCGTCTTTCGAAGGGGCCTTTCCATGCCAGTCAACCTGATTTTCCATGAAAGAGACACCCTTCCCTTTTATGGTTTTTGCAACGATAACCGTCGGTCTACCCTTTATCTTCTCTGACTCATCATAAGCAGACGAGATAGCCTTATAATCGTGTCCGTTGATTTCAATCACATGCCAGCCAAAACCGCGCCATTTATCAGGAATCGGGTACGATGACATAATCTCATGAATAAACCCGTCAATCTGCAGTCCATTTTGATCAATGATGGCGCACAGGTTATCTGCCTTATAGTGACTTGCCGCCATCGCCGCCTCCCACACCTGTCCTTCCTCAATTTCTCCATCGCCCAACATAACGTAAGTCCGGTAATCCTTTTTATCTAACTTTGCCGCCAAAGCAATCCCCAACCCGACCGATAGTCCCTGTCCCAGCGACCCGCCGGATATTTCAATCCCCGGTGTTGTTTTCATGCAGGGATGCCCCTGGAGGATACTCCCAAACTGTCTGAGGGTATCAAGCTTGTCTATACCAAAATAACCCTTTTCCGCAAGTACGGCATAAAGCGCCGGGCAGCCATGGCCCTTGGACAACACGAATCTGTCCCTATCAGGCCATGCAGGCTGTTGAGGATTATGTTTTAATTTATTATAGAAAAGAGCTACCAGTAAGTCCACCGTTGATAATGAACTGCCGGGATGCCCAGACCCTGCCCTTGCAAGCATTCTTACAACATGTCTGCGAATGACCTTTGCACGTTCTTCTAACGACTTAATATCCAAACATTGCGATTTTATCATATCTTATAAACACCCAATAAAAACAAATATTCTACGGTTATAACATACATAATTAATTTTTACCAGTGGGTTATGTCTTAGTAACGTATCTCGAATGTCAGGAAA
>DBJWYX010000249.1:0-3971 GCA_052360825.1 Candidatus Wunengus sp. YC64 | reverse complement strand
CTTGTTGATAATTCTCGCTGCTTATATTCCCTGTGAGACTGGATGGTTCTTCCAGAATAACGTGTTTTAACGGATTAAATTCACTGCTGGCGAGTTCTTTAAATGTGGCATCCCTCCCTCGCAGAGTTTTTGCCTCATGGACGATGAAGGTACGCGGTATCGCCTGTGTATTATCAAAAAGGGCATATTTCGAATTATGAAAGACCGGTTTGATAGTTGGATGTTCTATCCTTACATTAGCGGGAAGGAGTAGGTATTTTAAATTAAGCAGATTGGTCAGCTTCGAGATTTGTCTTACCTCCATGACAATGTTTGGTGTATCTAAGGGTTTACCGTCCGAAAGGTTTATAAATTCACTGTATTCTTTAATGACGTTTGCATCGTATCCCCCGATATTAGAAATGTCGTGCGCCATACCCTGGTTTAACTCGAAATGACCGACGGTCGTGATGCGAGACGCTGTTGAATTGTTTTTCATGATGCTTGTCATTTCCTTATCCCAAAAACATTGTCTGGAATCAAAGGTTACCATATATTGGTTTCCAAAAAACCAGAGGTCTCCAAATATCAGGGCCAGGGTGAGGGGAATTATAATCTGCCTTTTTAACCTGCCGTTTATCCATAAGCCTATGACAAGCAGGCTTAATATCATAAGGATAATGAATTTTACGGCGCTCTTTGTTGCAATCGCAAATGTTGCACTCAGAAACCCAGTGTCTTTCAAATTGGGCAATGTGGTGTATCGGTCGCCCAGTAAATAAATTTTGCTTATGATGCCATGCCACGACCCGTAACCTGCCCTGAAGAGAAAGAAGACTAAAAGGAACAGACTTATCGCAGCAATAACACCTATGGCAATGTAAAAAAAGGCAGATATCTTTTTTTTGATAAAAATAGTATTTCGCAGGTATTCAAAGCCAAACCCTGAAAGCACCGAAAGAGAAAAAGCTACGATAAGTATAAATTTAGAGTTCCCCCGAAACATGTTGAATCCAGGTACAATAGTATAAAGGATTTTAAACAGCGGCGTGAACTTGCCTAGCGCAAGGATTGTGGTGATTAACGCCATAATAAGAAATGTCTTTGTGAATTTATTTCTGTTATAAAATGAGGCAAGCGCGAACAACATTAAGGGAATGATACCAACATACAGGGACATCTCCCAGAGGTAATATCGCCCCCAGTAAGGTGTTTTTAGCGAATCTCCGAAGAACTCGGGAATGAAAAGGGTGATAAAATTTTCTGGCGCAAATGAGAACTGACCCACCCATTCGTATGAAAGCGTTTGCCGGGTAGAATGTTTAATCATCTCAAAGGCCGGCAATAATTGAATGGCTGTAAGCAAGACGCCTATCGTGTATATAATGAATATGCCCGATGCATGATAACCGACATATTTCCAGTGCCTGTGTTCTTGAAACTCCTGGATAATGCGGATGATAAAATATGCAGCCACAGCAATGGCGGTGTAAAAAAAGTATTGAGGGTGTCCCGCCAATATATTAAACGCTACCGCAACCCCTCCAAAGAATGCATATAAATAATTTCTGTTCCGGATAAATAATTCTGAGAATAAAAGGATAAGGGGCAGCCATATCATCGTACACAGATTGGGTAAGTGTCCCGGATAGACATGGAATATCTGAGGTGCACAGAACATAAATATAATGGATGAAACCAGGCAGCTCGAACGTGAAAGCCTGCCTGAATACAATTGCGAATTTTGGACTTCGTCGTGAGCGCTCAGTCGAACGATTGCGGATTGCGGATTTAACTTTAAAAACCTGAGATATAAGTAGGTAAATACACCCGATAAAAATACATGGAGAATGATACTGTAATTAATAGCTACATGAATAGGGAATATGAGATAAATCAGATTGAGTGGATAGAATATGGCAGATTGCAATCCGCCCACAAAGGGTGTTCCACCGTAAATGTACGGATTCCAGAGGGGTATTATCCCTTTGGCTAAAGTATTAAAACCAAAATATCTCCAGTAAAAAAGCTGGTGCCTGGTGTCCGTGTTCTGGTCGCTCAGGACACTCGAACCGTCAGGGACAACAACGTTATAGAAGTACGCCAGTGTCAGGAGAAGCAGGATCAGCATGGCGAACCAGTCGTATTTAGACCATGTCTGCCTCTGGTTTGTGATTAAATTCGAAGTGGAGTAATTGTCCTTGGGGAACACGATTTTCACCTCTTATAAATTCGTATCGGAAGGACGTCCTTGTCCCAGGTAATCTCTTAAATGTTTCAAAACCACCGCTTTTACTCGCTTGGCTTCTTGTAAGGACAGTTGGGCTGTCTCGAAGTCGGCAGGTTCTTCTCCAGGGTATCGGAATTCTACTCCAAAGGGTGAAAGCATCGACGCCAAAGCTAATTCCGACTTCAGCGAAGGTACGGCTTGCGCGGATAGTTCCAGCAGTTGCTGGATGTCGTGAGTTTTGGGAAAGGGAATTTGATGGCAAACGAGGAGCGCCTTCAAAGATTTTTCAGCTGCTTGTTGCGCGTGGAAAGTCGTTGTGAGGTAGTCCTCTTGCTCAACTTCGATCAAGCGGTTGGCAACAAGTAAATCCCCTTCTGCTTTCTGAAGCCAACCCTGAACAAAATCCCAGATTACCTGCTCACGCGTTCGCTTCATAAAGTATTTTACCCCAGTGATGAGCTGGATAAACCACACCACCCACTACATCTTTTGTTTCTTCAAATTCTTCCGGGCTTACAAAGATAATCTGTAAAGGTAAAGAGCTACGTTGCGTGAGCTCGCTTGATACCTTCCAGCTTTCCTTACGAGGAAGAGGGTTCTGGACGATGACCAGCAAATCCAGATCACTCCCGTCATGAGGTTGTCCGTATGCATAGGAACCAAAAAGAATCACTTTGAGAGGGTGAAACCTTCTCACGATTTGCTGAACTATTCGTTGCGTCTCTTCTCGTATCGCAGAAACTTCTATCTCAGCCATCACTCTTCATATCCTTGTAAAGGAGTTTTTTAGAAAACAAAATTTGTACGTGCTTATGATTATTAAGTATAATACCTTCAACAGAGTATATTAAAGTGCTACAAAAATTCTTTGAAGGGTAGTTTACCCTTTTCGTAAGTCATTTCAAGTAAAATATGCAAAACAAAAGAGCGCTTACCCTAGTTTTTCTGTGTATTGCAGCTATTGGCTGTTATGCAACCATTGCCCAGGTGATGTTGATTCGTGAGTTCCTGAATATCTTTTATGGCAATGAGTTGTGCCTGGGTATCGTTTTTGGCGCATGGTTTCTTGGCATCGCGACCGGCGCATTTGCGGGAGCCAAGATCGAGCATACCTTTAAACACGCATTCACTGTTTTTGTGTTTACGTTGATGGTTATGTGTTTTGTGTTGCCTGTACAAATTGTTTCTGTGCGTGGTATACGCGGTCTTTTGAGTGTCGGAATTGGTGAATACATTTCTATCCTGCCATTACTGCTTACATCCATCGGACTAATACTACCTTTTAGCTTTATCATTGGTTTCCTCTTTCCGTTCTCATCAAAGGTTATGTGGGATGTTACCGTAGCGCGGCGTAGCCGTAACCAAAAAACAATTTCGGATTTTAGATTGCAGAATTCGGATTTATTATCCAACTCCAAATCTGAAATCCACAGTCCGGAATCCGCAATCCGAAATGAGAACAATCAAAACTCTCAACATATAGCCATCGATAATAAAGACCCTGCCATAGATATAGGAATGGTTTACATCGTCGAATCCATGGGCAGTCTCTTTGGCGGACTCGTTTTTTCATTTTTCCTGGTCTCAAGATGTCATCCATTTAAAACCATCACATTATTGAATGTAGGCATGTTTGTCCTTTTAACCTTATTACTTTTCTCATTTCAAAAAAGGAAACAAGTTTATCCTGGCGGAGAAAAAAATAAGGTAACAGTTCACCCCCACCTAAACCTCCCCCATCAAGGGGGAGGAATACAAGGGG
>DBJWYX010000248.1:0-3976 GCA_052360825.1 Candidatus Wunengus sp. YC64 | reverse complement strand
AATAGTGAAGGGAATTGCTTTGGCGAAGTTGTTTTATGGGAAAGGCATTCTTGTGCATATGAAGCGCATGAATGCCTTTTTTGTTCTTAATATAATTACCTTATTCTTTATCACGGGGATTGCGAAAGGAGAAGATGCTATGCCGGTGAAAGTGGGTGATTTGGCGCCTGATTTTCAATTGAAGGATGAAACAGGAGAGATTCGTACGCTCGCCGAATTTCGTGGTAAAAAGGTAGTGCTCTATTTTTATCCAAAGGATAATACACCCGGCTGTACTAAGGAGGCTTGCAGTTTTCGTGATGGATATAGCATATTGCAGGAGGCTGGGATTGTTATTCTGGGTGTCAGTTTTGACTCACTAGAGTCGCATCGAAAATTCAAAGATAAATATAAACTACCTTTTGTTTTGTTGAGTGATGAGAAAAAAGAAGTTGCAAAAGCATACGGCGCTTCCGGCGGCATTTTAGGCTCTCTTATGGTGAAACGATATACGTATCTGATTGATGAAAACGGCAAAATCGTTCATATCTTTAAAAAGGTGGACGTAAGTAACCATGCAGAGGAGGTGTTACAAGCCTTTTCTATGTATTCCAAAAGCTAATGTTGAGCGTTGAACCACAAGCCTTTTAGATTATTATCCAGAGTAAACGACAAAAGAAAGGTGTCGTTCCTGCGCAAGCGGGAGTCCGTATATTTCGCTATATATTCAATGGAATTCCGCCGATTCTGGATTGACATACACTGTTTCATGAGATAATATGCTGACAATTATAGAATAAAGATAAAAATAAATGTTATGAGTGAGAATAATATGGCATTTTTCACTGATGAGAAATTTTCAATTCCGTTCTTATCTGCTTTATTTGCTACTTTAGGAGCATCTTTAACAATACTACTTCTTCAATTCATAAATAGGTATGTAAAGGACAAAAAGAAGAAAATATATGCTACTTCTTATATTGCAGACGTATGCTTTCGAGTTCTTAAATCCAACTTGATCTTAAAAAAGCATACTATTATCCCCCACATAGAGGCAGTAGAAAGAATCATTGAAGGAGATGAACAATTATTAAAAAAAATGTTCTTAGCAGATTGGTTTGACATACTAACAGACAAATCATTTGATTTTAATATCTTGTCAGAAGAATATAAAATTTTATTAGGATGTGATGACATAAGTCTAATACAATCGTATGAATCTTTGCTTTATATGATTAAAAATGATAAAACACGCACGAATTTTAATGAATTTGTCAAGCATAACTTGAAAAGTGAACATTTTTTTAAAAGCCTAAGTCCAGACAAGCAATTAGATATTTTAAATACATACTGGGACTACTTGGAAAAAATAAAGCACGAAAAAGATAGAAGCATATCTTTCATTGTTGAAATAGTGCTGCCATTCATTAAAAAGTATACGGATAGTAAGCAGTTTTTATGTTTTTCTACAAAAAGCATTTTAACGACAACAAATATAGCTAATAATACCCTATCAGAATTTAAGGATGTTTTACCTGAAAAAGGTTATATAAAAAAAACATTGCATGGTGGTATACAAAAGGTTCTATAAATTAAAGCACATAACCACAGCATCAACCAGACGCAGGATAAGCCTGGCACTTTTTTCATTCCAGCGTGATTGCTTGCGCTGGTCATGCAGAGCGTTAGCATAGAATTGAAAGGATAAATTATGACTACCAAAGAAAAACTATTTGAAAAAAAATCAATAATAAAAGAGATAGCAGCGAAACATGGTGCATATGATATTCGCATATTTGGTTCTGTTTCACGAGGAGACGATAAACAAGGTAGCGATATTGATTTATTGGTAAAAACGGAGGAAAATACAAGCCCTTGGTTTCCAGGGGGATTAATTGCGGATTTAGAAGATATGTTAGGGCAAAAAGTAGAGGTTGTTACAGAAAAAGGTCTTAACAATTTAATTCGTGACCAAGTACTAAAAGAGGCAATCCCTTTATGAAAGATGATGCAGTTTACCTGAAATATATTCTTGCGTGTATCCGAAAAATAGAAGAAGATATTGATTGTGGACGTGAAACATTCGTGGGTTCACATTTACATCAGGATGCTGTGCTTCGAAACCTCCACACTATATCAGAATCAACCCAACAAATATCAGAAAACCTTAAAAGGAAACACCCTGACATTGAATGGAAGAGTATTGCTGCTTTTAGAAATGTTCTTGTTCATGATTACCTAGGAATTGATATAGATAGAATTTGGAAGGTTGCATATGAAGATATACCTAAACTCAAGAAATCAATTTCCAAAATGATAAAGTAAACAGACAAAAAATGCTAACAAGGGCTTCAAGTTGATCCAAAACAGCAACTTTTTTATCAAGGATCCTTTAGTAATTAGTATTTTTATTTTGCTCAGAAATATTATTCCTTTCTGTTTTCGGCAACTTAAGCTTTGCGTTATGTGAACAACCTATGCTTGAAAATATTCCGATTATAAAATCTATTATTGAATTGTTTGTCTCAATTTGGAGTGCTATCGGAAAGATATTTGGGAGTAGAGGAAAAAGTAGCGTCCAAACCGAAATCCCCAAGAAAATAATCGTTATACCACCTAGCCCGAACCATCGTGACACATGGTGGCATATGGGTTCATCCGCCGGCAAACCTGCTATGCAAGTTGTTGGTCGATTTAAGGTTACCAACATAACCAAATACAGTATCTTTCTTTGTGCGGCGAAAATGAGGAAGCCTAAACTATTTGGCTACGTTTCGGTCAAAGATTCAAAAAGCCAGTACCACGGGTTTTACGAAATCCCGCCAACAGGAATTAGTGACTTAAGTTTTGACTTCTGGATTATTCCTCCTCTAAAAAAAGAAAGGGAGACATTTACGACGGACGTAGCTATAATTGATCAGTTTGGAAATGAACACTGGATCAAGGGAATCGACTTTATATATAAATAACCAGCGGATACAGCCGACCGCCGAGGGAGGCCGCTGATTTAAGTCGTTATTAAACTTGTAAGCTCATCTACCTTGAACATGGGCATTTTTATAAATTCGCCTTTCCTTAAAAGTCTTAATCCCTCGCTTTCTTTTGTAAGTTTACCAATTTTAGTACAGGTTATGCCATTTCTTGCGAGAATGTTAATTACCTTTTTTGTGTCCTTCGGGTCCAGTGCAATCAATAATGCACCGGATGCGATAAGACCAAGCGGGTCAATGTTGAAAAGGTTACAAATCTGTTCTGTTTCGTTATAAATTTGAATCTTTTCCATTTCTATTATTGCGCCCGTTCCTGACGCCTTTGTAAGCTCAAAAATACCCGTAGCCAAGCCTCCCTCAGTTGGGTCATGCATGGCGTTTATACGAGCTGCTTTATTCGCCAGTAATGCATCTTTTACTACACTCAATCCGGGATTGTTTATGAATGCTTGTGCCCTCTTAACGAATTTTTCTCCAAATTCCTTTCTTAACTTTGATGTCTTTTCGCGGGCAATAATTGCCGTTCCCTCGATTGCAATGCCTTTTGTTAGTAAGATGTCGTCACCGGGACGGGCATTAGTATTTACTACCAGTTTATCCTTATCCACCTCACCCAGCATATGTCCAATTACTATTGGCCTGTCAATTTTGCCTGATATTTCTGTATGACCGCCGCACAGTGTGATGTTTAGTGCATGTGTTGATTTAATAATATCATTAAAAATTTGTGTGACTAATTTCTTATTGGTTCTTCTTTCAGGCAGTAACAGCGTTGCGAGAAACCACCTTGGGGTGGCGCCCATTGTGGCAATATCATTGGCGTTTACATTAACGGCATACCAGCCAATACGATAGGTGGTGAAGGTAACAGGGTCTGTTTTTGCTACAAGGTACTTCTTCCCCAAATCAATGACGGCTGCATCCTCGCCAATCCGTGGACCAACAATAACCTTGGGGTCTTTTATAGGATTTAAAGCGATAAGTCTTTCGAGTAATTTTAAATCAAG
>DBJWYX010000247.1:399-3981 GCA_052360825.1 Candidatus Wunengus sp. YC64 | reverse complement strand
CCAAGGGCGCGGGTGCTTGTTCTTATTCCCCTGTTTATTATCTGGGAGATGATCGAATTACCTGCAATTATTGTGCTGGGGTTTTGGTTTCTTGTCCAGTTTTTTAGCGGGGCTGCATCCATTTCTTCGGCTCATGGCGGGGGTGTGGCGTGGTGGGCGCATATCGGGGGGTTTGTTTTAGGCATTATCCTCATAAAAATATTTCCAAAATCACGGCCGCTATTATAAAGTTAGATAAACGATACATAACCATTTTATTTTGTGTCTTCTTTTATTCCTTCCATTTCTGCCAGTTTCCCTTCGACGATCTCTTCTTCCAGTTTGACTACCTCACGGAAGGCAATCCCTTCCCGCCAGAGAAAGAAAAAACCCATAAGTGTGGACGGAAGGATGCTGATGGCCCATAAAACAATGGCATAGCTTTGAGCTGCTGTAGTTTGTATTCCAAAGATATCCAGTGATTTTAGGACTGCTATGTGGAATACGCCGATGTATCCGGGCGCCTGGGGCAAGGCAACTGCCAGCGCTAAACAAATGGCAACAAGACATGCGCCCATAAAAGGAAGGTTCATGTGGAAGGAAAATCCGAGGAGATATATTTCCGCGCCGCCAAGAACCCATATTACAAGGGAAAGCGCCATCATCCATACCGTTTGGGGCTTGTTTTCTAAAATTTTTAAACCATGCACAAAGGAATCATACAGTCCAAAGATTTTATCTTTGAGTTTATGTGGCAGGAAGAAGCACATCCTGGAAAGTACTTTTTTGAAGAAATCGGGTTTGATAACGATCAAAAAGAGGGAGACGATGGTGAGCACTCCTGCAGCGGCGAATACCTCAGTCCATTTTTTCAGGGAAGGGATAATCGATTCTCTGATGGTGTGTGCCTCATTGGCTGAAAGCGGGACAACGGAGTCGTGATGAGCAGGATGCGGCAGCAAGGCAATAACGGCGACGGTAAATATGATGAGCCCCAGCATGTCAAATATCCGCTCTACGATTACGGTAGCAACGGAGGTTGAGAATTTTACATTTTCCTTCTTATACAAAATAAATGGCCTCAAGACCTCTCCCACACGGGCAGGAAGTATATTGTTTGCCATGAAACCGATGGAGGTAATAGACAGCAAATTTAACACAGATACTCGTTTAATATGAGATAATAACCCCTGCCACCGAAGCGCCCTGACGACGTAAACCAGAAGGGTTAAAATGAGCGTGGGAATGACATACCAGTAATTTGCTTCCTTTAAGGCGTCTTTAAGGAGCGACCAGTCGATCTTTCTGACAAATAACCATGAGCAAACAATGCTGAGGATAATGCTCAAGATAAATATGATGTTTTTTTTGTTAAATTTCATTGTGACCTTTCAAGAAAAATAAGGTTTCAGGTACCGGCCAGTATAACTTTTCTCTATCCGCGCTATTTGTTCCGGCGTGCCGCATCCAACAACAAACCCTCCCGCATTGCCGCCTTCGGGCCCCAAATCAATAATATAATCGGCAGACTTGATAATGTCCAGGTTATGTTCCACGATGATTAAAGAATGTCCTGCCTCAACCAATCTCTGAAAGCACGTAAGCAATTTTTGAATATCATCAACGTGGAGACCCACAGTGGGTTCGTCGAATACAAAGAGCATGGTGTCGGCGCTTTCCTGTGCCATGTACGTGGCAATCTTGAGTCTCTGTGCCTCCCCGCCCGATAAGGTGGTGGCGGGCTGGCCTAACCGCAAATAGCCCAATCCCGTATCCTGAAGGAATTTCAATCCCCTGGTAACCCTGGGAGATTCATGAAAGAAAACAATGGCTTCATCCACGGTCATTTCAAGAATCTGGTGGATGTTTTTGTTTTTGTACTTTACATCGAGCACCTTTTTATTGAACCGTTTTCCGTTACACTTGTCACACGTGACGTAGATGTCCGCAAGAAATTGCATGTCAACACGGAGGTAGCCGGCGCCCTCGCATTGTTCACATCTGCCGCCAACCACATTGAATGAGAAAGAACCGTTATTCAGATTGTGCATCCTCGCATCCCGTGTTGAAGAAAAGAGTCTTCGTATCTCGTCAAATACTTTTACATAGGTGATGGGATTAGAACGCGGGGTGCGTCCTATAGGGGATTGGTCTACAAGAATAACGTCGTTAATAAACTGTACGCCGTCAATATTTTCATATTTTCCAACGAATCCCGTGTACCCTTCCTTCTTCTTTTTGATCGCTCCGTAAAGGGTGTCTTGTACGAGTGTGCTTTTCCCCGACCCTGAAACTCCTGTTATACACACCAGCATGTTGAGGGGAAACGTAACGTCTATACACTTCAGATTATTTTGTAATGCCCCCTTTAATACAATGGCATTGCCTGTAGATTTTCTCCGTTTGGAAGGTATTTTAATTGCCTTATTACCTTTTAGATATTGTGCCGTAAGCGAACCGTTGCGTGCAGGTAAATTCTTGAATGACCCGTGATAAACAACCGTGCCTCCATTTTCGCCCGCACCCGGCCCAAGGTCGATGATCTCGTCGGCAGCGCGGATGACCTCTTTATCGTGCTCTACAACAACAACGGTATTTCCGATGTCACGCAATCGTTCGAGTATCTGAATCAACCTGTCAGTGTCCCTTGAGTGGAGTCCAATGCTGGGTTCATCCAGTATGTAAAGGGTATTTACCAGCGAAGAACCCAGTGACGTTGTAAGATTGACCCGCTGGGACTCACCACCAGAAAGTGTGCGAGTCATACGGTCTAAGGTCAGGTATTCCAAACCTACCTTAATCATATAGTCTAATCGTTTTTTGATTTCTTGCAAGAGCAAATGGGCAATGTTCTTTTCATAATCGGTAAGCTGAAGTCCCTCAAAGAATCGGTACGCCTCATCAATCGTCATGGTACAAATATCCGAAATATTCTTGCCGTTAATCAGGACGTTCAGCGCCTGACTTTTCAACCGCTTTCCGGCGCACGTCTGGCATAAATTGTATCCCCGGTATTTACTCAGGAAAACACGGACGTGCATCTTGTATTTTCGCTGTTCCAGCCATTGAAAGAAGTCATAGATGCCGCAGAAATCTTCTGTGCCTTCCAGAATCAATTTTGCCTGTTCTTTTGCAAGCTTGCGGAATGGAACGTTTAAGGGAATATTATATTTGGATGACGCCTTTTTAAGCGATTCGTACATCGAGGAGTACGTGGGCGTATTCCACATGGCGATAGCTCCATCGCTCAACGACTTTTCTTTATCCGGTATGACGGCATCCATATCAATATCAATCGTGTGCCCAAAGCCCTGACACTTGGGACATGCGCCAATCGGATTATTAAACGAAAATAGCGCAGGGACAGGTTCCGGGTACTCAATTTTACAATAACTGCAAAAAAAATGTTTGCTGTATTTGAGTTCGACCCATTGCGAATCCTGAATAGCGATAGGGTTGCCTTTTATATGCACCCCTGTATTAACAGAGGGTTCCTGAATATTGTATAGTATACTTAAATGTCCGGAACCCAGTCGATACGACGTTTCCAGGGCATCCACAAGCCGTTCCTTGATGACATCCTTAACAATCAGCCGATCGACG
>DBJWYX010000247.1:0-334 GCA_052360825.1 Candidatus Wunengus sp. YC64 | reverse complement strand
ATGTTGCCATCAACCAGTATCCTTACCAATCCACGCTCTTTGAGGAGATTGATTTGCACCTGGCTTGAAACTTTCTGGCTAACGGTGATGGGAAATGTAACCAGGAATTTTGTGCCTTCAGGTAACGTCAGGACGGCATCGACGATGTGAGAAACCGTATCTATCTGCACCTGTCGTTTGCAGGAACTGCAATAGGTCTTGCCAATCCGCGCAAACAGCAGCCGCAGGTAATCATTAATCTCTGTAGCAGTCCCGACAGTTGAACGCCTGTTCTTGACAGGATTTTTCTGCTGGATAGCTATGGCGGGAAGAATGCCTTCGATATGGTCTACGT
>DBJWYX010000246.1:0-3983 GCA_052360825.1 Candidatus Wunengus sp. YC64 | reverse complement strand
GCAAACTAAAGGAAAAATTAAAGGGAAACTACAAGAAAGAGCGGTTTGTATTACGGCCTGGTGTATGGCTCGTAGCTTATATACAAGAAGGTCTGTATAACGCCGTATATGGTGAAGAAACAACATCAAAGGCAGCGAATCTGCCAATTACCAAAGTCTCAAAGGATGAACTAGCGTCGGGCTTGATAGGAAAATACTATGACAATATTGAATGTATCGGAACGCCTTTTTTATCCAGGGTGGAAAATGAGGCCATTTCCTTTACCTATAACGATGAAACACAAAAACCTTACAGGTCTCCTTTTGGCATCGAGTGGGAAGGATATCTGTCCATAGCGCAAAAGGGAGTCTATCAATTCGCAACAAAATCGGATGATGGTTCAGTTGTTTATATTAATGGAAATCTGGTCGTCGACAATGATGACCTTCATGCAATGAGACATATTTCCGGGATTGCGTCACTTGATGAGGGATTCCACCATGTTCGAGTGAAATATTTCGATGGCGGGGGAGGCGCCGTTATGGAATTTTTATGGACGCCGCCTGGGGGAAGCGAGTCCCTTGTTCCAGTTCAGGTTTTATTTCATAAAAAATGACATCATCTATAGTCGCCTTTTAAATCTTTAATCTTTATTCCTATCAGGTCTTTGAACATTTGAAGGGAGTGTTTTATAGGACTGACCTTACTTAATGTAGAGTTTTCCCAGCGAATAGGGATTTCCTTGATCTTGAAATTATACTTTCGTGATAAATAAAGAGCTTCTACATCAAATGAAAATCCATCGATTTTACACCTGCTAAAGACTGTTTTGACGGCCTCTCGTTTAAATCCTTTAAACCCGCACTGCGTGTCGATAATCCCTTTCAGCAGTACCATATTTACCATGAAGTTAAATATCTTCCCCATCTTTTCCCTGTACCAGGGTTGATGAACAAGAATATCTGAGCCGGGCATACTTCTCGATCCGATAACCACATCATAACTATTTATAAGATACGGCAGGCATTTTTCTATTTCCTCAATGGGGGTAGAAAGGTCTGCATCGGTAAAGAAAGCGTATTCACCCCGTGCGGACAACATGCCTTTTCTCACCGAAAAACCTTTTCCGCTGTTCTGTTCATTTATCAAAATAACAATGTGTTTGTTTGAACTCGCAAAATTCTTTATCATTGGTAATGTGTTATCTGTAGAGCCGTCATCCACTACAATGATTTCAAACGGAAAATCTTTTGTGGAAAGATACGCATAAATCTTACTGAGGGTAGGCAATAACCTTTTTTCCTCGTTATAGGCAGGAATTATTAATGACAGAAAGCAATCTTTCATCTATGAGTTTATTGTTTTTGGACGCGGCTAAACACAGGCTTCGTTGTGAGTGCTCAGTCGAACGATTATCAGGATTTTAGAAACGGAACAGTATACTTATTATCTGCGATATCTGCAAAAATCTGCGCCCTAATTAAATGTACAGGAATTTCAACCTTTTGTGATTCCCCTCTAAAAAGAGGGGATAAAGGGGTGTGTAAGTTTTCCGCAACACACCCCCAGCCCCTCTTTCTAGAAGGGAGCTTAAAAGTCGCTGCCATAGGCAGCCTATTTTAATCAAAACCGTAAGTCGTTTACACTAAGGATTGCCGTTAGCATAGAAATTACAATTACGCCGATAACTGCGCCCATGAGCAATATAAGCACGGGTTCTACCATGGTTACCAGCCGCTTCATGCGCTGTTCTACATCGGCATCAAAATTATCTGCAACTTTAAGGAGCATTTGATCCAAATTCCCTGTTTCTTCACCCACCTTTAATAAATGGACTGCAATTTCCGGCAAAAATCCTTTTTGCGCAAGCGAAACCGTGAGGCTTGCCCCTTCTTTTACATCAGTCTTTACCGTGCTGAGAATATCAGCAAGATATTGGTTGGATAACACATCTTTAACGATGTCCATTGATTTAAGCAGAGGTACGCCGTTTTCCAGCAGGGTGCCAAGTGTTCTCGCAAATCTGGATATTTGCATTTTCCATAGAAGGTTACCCATGAGTGGTAGTTTTAATTTTTTTTGGTCCATTTTTATTGAAGTGTTTTTATCCTTCATTGCTTTTCTATACAAAAAGAACGTAATCATGGCTACAATAATAGAAACCCAGCCGTATCTAATGGAATACCGACTCAAACCCATGAGTACCATAGTCGAAAAAGGAAGAGAAATTCCCATTCCTTCAAATATCTGAGCAAACTTAGGGATAACGTAGACAATGAGAGCGCCTACTGACACGAGGCCGGTACTGCTTAACAGGAGCGGATAGATCATTGCAGAAATAATTTCACCCCGAACTTTTTGCAAGCGTTCCTGAAACGATCCCAACCTTTTCAGTACCTGCGGCAATACCCCACCTTCTTCGCCAGCACGTATCATGTTTATGTAAACACTGGTGAATAGTTTGGTATGGTTTGCAAGTGCTTCAGCAAAGGATTTTCCGGATTTTATCCCGTTCAACAAATCTTCAACAACATTTTTAATGGTGTTATTGTCCTGTCCGGATAATAGAATGGACAAGCTTTTATCAATAGGGATGCCACCTTCGAGCAGTGTTGATAATTCTTGTGTGAAAGGTAAAACGGCTTTCTTGTTTACACGATTTACAAAAAGTCCAAATTTTTTATTCTTATCTACCTGACAGATATTTAAGATGACATGGCCGGATTTGCGGAGATCATTAATCAGTTCCAATTTACTGATCGCCTCTTTTTCCCCTTCAATAATGCCACTGGAAGTTGTTAATAACTTATATTTAAAGATACTCATAAATAGCTATTTTTTAATGTTGGATCTCATAATAACAATATGTTCTTCCCCGTACCAGTCAAGTTTTACCTGGTCTTGTTCAATATTTTTTACCTTGTATTCTGCAATCTCCTCGCCTTCTTCGATAAAAATAAAAGGTTTTTTGTTTTTTGTTGTATCGGGATTTTCTATTAATGCTTTTCTGGTATCTCCAAGAATCATGATTCCTCGCAGGGTAATTTTTTTGGGAGTTCCTTTTGGTTTTTGTTGATTTTCTGCAGATTGAGCAGCCCCTTCTTCTTGTTTGGAATCCGTTTTTGTTTCAGGAGGATTCCAGGCAGTACGGTTTGGTGAAAAAGGGTTATTTGAAAGCATAAGTTCATAGTAGTCTGCCGATTTGTTATCGACAGCCAGGGAAGTCAGTGGATTTTTCTTTAAAAGGGTTTCTTCAATATATTTTTCTGGTTTTGTTATATTTTCCGGAGGATGATAAACTAACAACACGCAAATAATTGCCAGGCCGGCGACTCCTATCAGTAAGGCAAGGTTTATTATGGGTAAATAGTGCTTCCACTGCCTTACCTTTTTACCAAAGGTTTCTATGACAGGTTGTAATGATTTTATATTAAGGTTAATAGACTTCATGTACGTTACAATTTCTTTCCTATTGAAGCAATTGCCGTTAAGGTAGAAGAAATAGTCGCCCCTTTTATAACATTTAAACCGAGGGTTTTTATTCGCAAATTATCGATAAAAAGCAGTTTGTCATTATTGTATTCTATATCGTATAGAAAATTTTGTAGTTTTTGAGAACTATCTAAATCACTTATTTCGAAATTAATTGACATAGCGATGAGATATGGTTTTTTGTTAATTACCTCTTTTTTTAAGGCCGTACTCCTGGATACAACTAATCCATTCTTAGTAGCCAGATTATTTATCATTTCCTGTAATTTTGCAGATGCGAGTTCCTCCGTTTCTTCTGACAGGAATTTTTCCTGAAGTTTTGCATTATATTGTTCCAGTTCACCCAGCCTGGTCTCATATTGTTTTTTATTGGCTGCAAACGAATAATATTTCATGAGCAGTTTCTTTTGGGTCTCTAACCGCTCTTTTGTTTCATTAATTGATTTAAAAAAGGGGGTAATCACAACCCTATCGAGACTCATATAAAAGAGAACAATAAGGGCAACAACCA
>DBJWYX010000245.1:0-3983 GCA_052360825.1 Candidatus Wunengus sp. YC64 | reverse complement strand
TAATTTAACCGTGTAATGAATAACGAATATCGAACAAGGAATTTCGAATTATGAACTTTTCTTATCCTCCTTTTGTTTCTCGGTTTTTACGCTTGTTACAAAAACGGCAAAAGCTATTAAGCGTTTCCCCATATACATGAGGTCATGCTTCAAAATCAAATATTCGCCTATCCCTTGACATTCATTATTCCTTGTTCTATATTCGATATTAGACTACTTGTAAAAAATATCAAAAACAACTTAGCGTTTATGGGGTGGGTCCCTTGGTCGTGAAACCTCAGTGAATATCTCACGAATTACCGACTTACCCACCCCTTATATCCCCTCCCAAGAGGGGAGTTTCTAACTTGATTGCTTGCTGGTATCAGCGACCCTTTCTCTCGTCGTATGTGCCAAACACCCTGCGCAGGACATCACACATTTCGCCCAGAGAAGCATATTCACGGACAGCTTCCAGGATGAAGGGCATTACATTATCTTTTCCCCGTGATGCCTCCTCAAGCCGTGCCAGAGTTTTCGTTACTTTTTGGTTGTCCCGTTTGGCGCGTATTTCAGCCAGTCTCCTTCTCTGGTTTTCTTCTACAGCTTTGTTTACTTTAAAAACCGGCGGGGAAACAGTCTCTTCTGCCTGAAACCGATTGACTCCGACAATTACCCGCTCGCCGGTATCAACTTGTTGTTGGTATTCAAATGCGGCCTCTTCGATCTGGCGCTGAATCAGTCCCGATTCTATGGCTGCAATCATTCCTCCCGCCTGATCAATTTTTTCAATTAGCCCAAAGACTTCACGTTCGATCCGGTCGGTTAAGCTCTCGATATAATACGACCCGCCCAGGGGATCTACCGTATTGCACACGCCGGATTCGCAAGCAATAATTTGCTGCGTGCGGAGCGCCACACGTGCAGCATCTTCCGTTGGAAGTGTAAGGGCTTCATCGCGCGAATTCGTATGCAAGGATTGTGTGCCTCCAAGCACCGCAGCGAGCGCCTGCAGTGTTACCCTGACAATATTATTGTCAACTTGCTGTGCTGTCAGCGAGGAGCCTGATGTCTGGGTATGGAATCTAAGCATCTGGCTGGCTGGTTTTTTGGCATGGAAACGTTCCTTCATCAATTTGGCCCAGAGCCTTCGGGCTGCCCTGAACTTTGCAACCTCCTCCAGAATATCTGATGATGCGTTGAAGAAAAAAGTAAGACGCGGGGCGAAGTTGTCGACATCCAATCCCGCGTGAATTGCAGCCTGCACGTATGTGCATCCATTGGCGAGAGTAAAGGCAATCTCCTGAACCGCCGTTGATCCCGCCTCCCGTATGTGGTAGCCGGAAATCGAAATGGTATTGAATTGAGGGACTTCTTTGCTGCACCACGCAATAATGTCTGTTGTTAATCGCAGACTCGGACGCGGCGGAAAAATGTATGTACCTCGTGCAATGTATTCTTTGAGAATGTCATTCTGGATCGTCCCTGTTAGCCGATCACGACTGACACCCTGTTTTTCTCCCACCGCTACATACATGGCAAGCAATACGGAAGCGGGCGCGTTGATCGTCATAGACGTAGAAACCTTATCAAGAGGGATGCCGGTGAACAGGGATTCCATATCAAACAGCGTGTCAACGGTCACGCCTACTTTACCCACTTCACCGCGACTCATCAGATGATCGGAATCATATCCAATCTGTGTAGGCAAATCGAAAGCGACAGAAAGTCCGGTCGTTCCCTGCTCAAGCAGGTAACGGTATCTTTTGTTTGATTCTTCCGCTGTGCAAAAACCCGCATACTGCCTCATCGTCCAGAAACGTCCCCGGTACATCGTGGGTTGAACTCCACGGGTGAATGGGTATTGTCCCGGGAAACCTGTTTCTGCAAGGTATTTTTCGTCGAGGGTTTCAGGCAGTGCAAGGCGTTCTGCGGGAATGCCTGAAGCGGTTTTGAATTCTTTCGCGCGTTCCGGAGCACGTTCTAAGGCTTTTTTGAGGACCTTTTCTTCCCATTCAACGAATGCAGGATGCTTACTCATAAAATTACCCCGGTAATAAATGTAGGGGCTGAAAATCTTCAGCCCCTACTGCCGTATGATTTGTGGACTTTTTGGACAGACCCTCAGTATCAGTATTTACACACCCCTTTATCCCCTCTTTCTAGAGGGGAGCCACAAAAGATTTAAATTCCTGAATATCAAGTTAGGTCTTCGGCGACAACATAGTTGTTTATGGTGGTTCATCAACCAATCAGAACCGATATTTTCATACAACTGTAAGGGCAATTCATGAATTGCCCTTACATATTCAATTTATGCAACACAGATTTCTTCAATCAGTTTTCGGGCAATCATGCGAGGGTCTCCTTTTATCTGTTTCGCTTGGGACTGGAGACGATCTTTTAACTTTATCCGCATCATCTCGACTGCCCAGTCCAAAACTTCCGACTCTCTTGCCTTTTGACGGTTCTGAGCGAACTGACCGTTTTGCCGTTTTTTTTGATCCATATCACGGATGACTCCCGCCAGTTCCTCAATGCCAGCAGTTTCTGGGGCAATTGTCCGGCAAACCGGACAGCTTCTTCCCTGTATTACAGACTCTATCTCCATTACCAGTGCGTCTGCTCCAGGGCAATCGGCCTTGTTAACGACCAGAATATCGGCCATCTCAATTAAGCCTGCCTTCATGGCCTGAATATCATCTCCCAATCCGGGAGCGAAAACCAAAACGGTAATATCCACAAGACTAACCACATCAACTTCCGCCTGTCCAATACCCACTGTTTCGACAATGACGGGATTGCACCCGGAACTGGCCATGATTCTGGCAGCCGCACCTGCCGCTGCACACAAACCCCCCAGTCTCCCCCGCGTTGCCATCGAACGTATGAGGACATCCTGGTCAATGGTATGCCTCATCATCCGGATACGATCGCCCAGGAAGGCCCCGCCGGATACCGGCGAAGAAGGGTCAATGGCCACAATGCCAATGCGAAACCCCTGCCTGCGATAGTATGAAATCAATTGGTCAACCAGAGTGGATTTTCCGACTCCCGGAGAGCCGGTTATCCCTATGATGGTTGCCGTCTGAACTTTTTCTTCATCGAGTATTTGTAAAATTTCTCCAGCTCTTTGGTCACCCTCTTCTACAATTGAGATGGCGCGTCCTATCGCACGCGGGTCTTTCTGGCGAATTCCCCGTAAAATATCGTCAATTTCGTTCATGAAGTTGTATGTTTGTTTTGCCAGTGTTCGCTGGTGATTTTCCTAAATGCATCCAGAATCGTTTGAATCGGAGTACCAGACGTGAATACCTCGCGAATGCCTGCTTTTTTTAAATGCGGGATGTCCTCCCGAGGGATAATGCCTCCGATTATAACCGGTATGTCTCCGCCCTTTGCCTGACGAAGGGCGTACAGTAATGCCGGAATAAGCTCGTTGTGGGCGCCGGAAAGAAGCGACAGACCAATGGCATCAACGTCTTCCTGGATTGCCGCCGATGCGATTTCCTCAGGCGTCCGGCGTATCCCCGTATAAATTACTTCGAAGCCATCGTTGCAGAGACTGCGCGCAATAATCTTTGCGCCGCGGTCATGGCCATCCAGACCCAGTTTGCCAATGAGAATCCTGCCTCGTTGCTGCCGTATTTCCATACGACTGACCTTATCTGCCATAATCGGGTACCGGAGAGAGAAATCGTACTCTTTTTTGTACGCCTTCAATACAACAAAAAATAGCGGGCATATTGTACTATTTTCCCTGCGGATTGTATAGTATCTTATGACAATTATTTTTACATTTTCAGCAAAAATATTTTTTAACAAATAAGACTTGTCCTCATGAAAACGGAGAACGGGGAACGGGGAGAAGTAATCACACAGAGACACAAAGCCGCAAAGAATAAGGAGTGATGGAATTCCTCCCCGGAACGATTCGACCCCGTTCTTTCCCCGGAAGAAACCAAAAAAAGCTTGCAATCTTCTTCATTTTTGTATTATCATCC
>DBJWYX010000244.1:0-3999 GCA_052360825.1 Candidatus Wunengus sp. YC64 | reverse complement strand
CCTTTATTCTTTACAAAGACACTGACTGGCTTATTTGTTTCTAAGAATTCGTCCATGAGTGACATGAATTCTATGACAGATTGCACCTCTTTTGTGCCTACTTTTGTAATTAAATCACCTGGCTTTATGCCGGCGCGCCCGGCGGGGCTGTCCGCCTCAACGTCGACAACCAGAACCCCCTTGTCGCCTTCAAAACCGAGTGATTTTGCAACATCTTGATTCAGATCGTTGACCACCAATCCCAGAGAGAATTTCGTCGGTTCATCCATCTTTCGAATAGCCAAATAAGTCTTGCCGGCAAGGTCTTCAGGCTGTTTTTCTACAAAAACATCCAACGCACTTTCTACTCCGTCTCGCAGGACTTTCACGACGATTTTTGTGTCGACCTTTGCATGCCGAATAGCATGCTGGAGATCCGTCGTATTTTCAATCCTTTTTCCGCCTATCTCAGAAATGACATCGCCAGGACGGATGCCAGCCTTTGATGCAGGCGTATCGCTCCACACCTCCAAAACAAATGCGCCCATTTCTAAGGGCAGGCCAAAACGGGAAATAATTTCTTTTCTATCTTTAAGGCCAAGCGATGCGGCCAACTCATCGTTAATATCGTGTGTTCCCACACCCAAATATCCCCTTACAACTATACCTGTAGCCATGATGTTTTCAGCAGTCTCTTTTGCAATAGCTGCGGAAATCGCAAATCCTACACCCTGAAAACCGCCTGAACGAGTTGCAATGGCGGTATTCACACCAATGACCTCACCCCTGAGATTGACAAGCGGGCCTCCACTATTGCCAGGGTTGATGGCAGCATCCGTTTGGAAAAAATCCTCATAAATAAAGGGAAGTACGAACGGAATAACATGTGTTCTTCCTTTTGCGCTAATAATGCCGGTAGAAACTGTTTGCTGGTACCCAAAAGGACTACCGATGGCAATGACCCAATCACCCACTTGTACTGCTTCTGAATCACCAAATTCGGCAGGCAAGAAATTGTCTCCTTTTATCTTGATGACTGCAAGGTCTGTATTCGGGTCGACGCCAACAATCTTGACATACTTGTATTGTTCACCATTATAAGCAACCACCGTGATTTCATCTTCAGAAAAACCGCTGATAACGTGGTTGTTGGTTAAAATATAGCCGCGGTCATCAATGATAATACCAGAACCCAGTCCCTTTTTGGGTATATTTTCAGTCGGATGATCGCGTTTTGGTTGAAAATCTTGATAGGGTGGCGACGGCTCTGTTCCAGTGCTGCTTTTTAAAGATTCCTTCTTTTCCGTACTTAAACTGACAACTGAAGGACTGACGAGTTGTGAAACTTTTCGAAATGTTTCTATGAGCGGTTTGGTTATCTTCTCGAGTTCAATGAGTTCTTGCTTTAATTTGTCTACCCCGGCATCTCGGCCCGCAAAAGTAGGGTAGTTATACAGGAAGGACAGGGAAGTTGCTATCAATGACAAAATTAATAATTTTGCGCATTTCATTTTTTATCTGTAGGGGTTTTCAGTTTATAAACCAGGTATCCACTACCTGCAAATATAAATACATCTAAGAAAAATGTTAAGATAACTACCTTTTTCGCTAATTGGGGATCGTTTGTCCTGTGGACTTTTGCAATTGCATTAAAGGTAACATATACAATTAAAATATATGCAAAACATACCCCTATAATCAAGGATATTCTTCTTGAAGTTTTCATTCATTAACAGCGCAATTAAATTATATTTTCAGATAGTGATGTTTAGAAGCAGACTTAAGGAGTTGTTGGAGATGCTGTCTTCTCTTTTACCTCCTCTTTTATACCCAACTTCATCGTTTCCAGCCGATTAGATAACTCAATTTCTGCCTTCCGGATATCATCTATTCGTTTATCAAAGTCTTCTTCCGTAGTTTTATAATTGGCCTTAAGACCGCAAACATGCTCATCTAAATTTTTAATTACTGTTTCTATCTCTTTGATCTTTTGCTGGATATCATTATTGCAGCTCTTTATGTCATCCATGTCGTTATGGAGCCCATTTCCATCATTTACAATCAAAGAAATAGACCTGGATAAATCATCTAGCCGTTTTTCTAATGTTTGAGTTGTTTTAGAAATTTCAGCTACTCTGCGGTCTGTAACCGTCAACCTTTCACTTGAAGTAGTGCTACACCCGAACAAAAATATCGGTAACAGTAAGACAAAAGGGTAGGTTACGAAATATTTTCTCATTTTATAATTTGTAATTATAATTCAATTATATACAAACACAAAAAAAATTTATTATAAACTGGAACTTTTTTTGAATTAAATATGTTTTTACTATCAAATTGTTCTCCTTTTTAAGCAAGCTGACTTTCGCTTTCCTCCTTTTCTACGAAAGTCGGCTTGCTGTTTTTTACATGTAGATATCCAAAAAGGAACCCAGTGGTTCTCTGCGTTTTCTTTTTTCTATAGTCAGAGGATCGACAATTCCCGTCGTTTGAATATTCTTCGCTGTGTCTCCCTGCGTAACGTTTTTGACTGTCTGCGCAAAAATCTCACTTTTTTTCTGTATCTTCTCCACGGTCTGCGAGTGGATACTTTTAAATACATTTTTAATATCATTCGTACGGTTATTCATCACATCGTTTTTAAAATCAAGGAGAGGGGTTTCTTTTTTGGTTGTTTGTGTAGATAATCTTTTAATTTGTTCAAGAAGTTTTGATGCTGCCGGAGTTACGCCATTTACCATATCCCTTCCTCCTAAAATGATTTGATAAACCCATATATTCGTAATCTTTGATTAACTCAAGCGATTTTTGTACCTAAATTTGATACAATTACTTAAAAAATGTACATTTTTGAATAAAGGTATCAAACACTGTAGCAGCAAAGCAAATCATAAGAATGTTTATTATTTGAGCAGCAGGTATTATTCACATAAGTATGGTAATACTAAAGTATTACGATATTTTTTACCAAATCTTTAAATAGCTCTTATTATACATTGAAGGGATGTGTAAAATGGTTTTTATCTTGTTGTGTTATGAATAGAAGTATAAAACTGTTAAATAGCGATATAGTAATTGACTACAACTCACGATAATTTACACGAGCCTGTTGTGAAATTCAACTTGATTGTGCATACTTTAGTTTTGTCAAATTGCATTTTTATGTTCTAATTGGTATACTTTTTTTGTAAAATATTATTGCAAGGAATAATTCTTGCGTAATTTCTCATCGAAACATAACATTAACTCATTATAAAAGGGGGCGAAAGGATTCGACCGGACAGTTTGAGGTTTAGGTGGCGTATTGAGGTTGTCAGGCGGCCTCATTAAAAACCTGGCAAAATGATTTAAATGCCGAATATCCAATGGCACTGGCTGCTTAATTAACAGCCACGTTTCATTAGTCTTACCTGCGAGGTTAATGAAACGACAATTAGCAGGTTAGTTCAGTTCTTCTGCTTGGTGGGAACTGAATGAACTATCAACTGAGCTGGTCTACGGAAACCTTGTCTGTTGGGGTTCCAGATGACGAGACTTAAAAAACTGACTATATACGTAGAGGCCTATGCTGAAATGTCTAGGGACGCGGGTTCAATTCCCGCCGCCTCCACCATTTCAAGATTATTATTCAAATGCGAACGCTTGTGCTTTTGACGAAAAAATTTGTCAGGTATTCATCTGATAAATCAGCGACTTCGCCATTTCAATAGCCGCTTCTTTCGTAGTTACGTTGCCTTCGAGTTGTTCATCCTCAATTTTGGTTAAAATATCCTTAAACACAGGACCTGGTTTTAGTCCCATGTCGATGAGGTCATGGCCGGTAATAAGGGGCTTTGGTTTGACCTCTTCGTGGCTCAGTTTACTAAACATCTCCTGACAGTAATGATAATCCGACAGATCACCGCTGCTGGCAAGGGCGTCAATCCTGCACAACTCTGCCAGTTCCGGATAACCCTCCTCTGCTAATAGTCTTTTCAGTTTGCTCAGTCGCATCTTTTGAGCATCCTTAAAATACAGGTG
>DBJWYX010000243.1:0-4009 GCA_052360825.1 Candidatus Wunengus sp. YC64 | reverse complement strand
GTGTAAGTTTGCCGCAACACACCCCCAGCCCCTCTTTCTAGAGGGGAGCTTAAAACGCTACCAAAGGCAAGCTAATTTGGTCGTTTAAAAACCTGTGCGATTATTACTTAACAAAAAGATTTTGTCAAGCCAAATATAAGATTTAGAACGTGTAAAAACCTTCTGTACGGCTTCGACCTTCTGAATTTTGTTGACCGTTTGCCGTTATTTCATGTATAATTTCAAAACATTCCGTGCTTTTGTTAAGTCTGTATTTTACAATTGTTTAAATAATTATAAATACTATATATGGATAAAGATATTGTTAAAGAAATCTTCCTGCTTACCTTTGAGATTTTCAAGGCGCTCTGCGAGATCGTGTGGAAGAATATAAAAGGACTTGTCGCCTTAATGTGGGATAGATTTTTCGGCCTGGCAGACGCATCCAGAGAACAGGCTGCCCAACAAGAGTGGGGCGTTACGGGCGAAGATGAATGGCCGATCGCTCCTGAAGCGCCATCCGTCAAGCAGGAAGAACCGCAACAAAGGGTCGAAACAAAAGAAATTGAAATTGTATATACCCCGAAAACACCAGAACTCCCGGATGCTTACGGAGACAACAGAATTGTGCTGATGGTGAGAGACCCTGAATGGTTATTTACCTACTGGGAGTTACGACAGGACGTTATCGATAGCGCCAGGAATACCCTGATACCTCTGGCAGAGGGCGCAAAAATCATATTGAGGGTCTATGACGTCACGGATATTATCTTCAATGGCTACAATGCCCACAAATACTTTGACATTGAAGTGGCTGGAGGTGTGCGGAGTTGGTACATTCACGCAGGAGAACCGAACAGATCGTTTTGTGTGGATATTGGGTTTCTTGCGCCCGATGGAACGTTTCGTGTCCTTTCCAGATCGAACATTGTCAGGACGCCACGCATGGGCGTTTCCGGGGTAGTGGATGAAGAGTGGATGAGCATTGAGGAGCTTTACGAAAAGGCGTACGTCCCGATGGGACGCGGCATCAGCGAATCGGTGTTTGAAAGGGCGCGTACGAACTGGCAGGAAACGCTCAAAGAGGGTGTATCTTCACCAGAATCTTCGGGTGGTTTAAAATCTTTATAGAAGATTTATCTTCACAAATGAGTCAAGTTTGAAATGTTCATTTCATTGATCTAAGGAGTCCAATATTGAATATCGAACAGGGAATAATGAATGTCGAAGGATAAGAAAACTTCATAATTCGAAATTCCTTGTTCGATATTCGTTATTCATTACACGGTTAAATTAATCCGTAATTTTAACTTAGCGCTTATGGGACAGGGGGAGGAATCCGCATTTCCCTACGTTCTTCGCGCTTTGCGGTAAATTATTACATATTTTAAAAATAATCCTATGGGAAAAGGCTACCTGTCATTAATCTTGCATGCGCATCTGCCGTTTGTCCGTCATCCGGAATACCGCGAGTTTCTGGAAGAAGACTGGCTCTTTGAGGCAATTACCGAAACCTACATTCCTCTCATAGACGTCTTTGACAAACTGACCGACGAAGGCATCAATTTCCGCATAACCATGTCTCTGACTCCCCCGCTGATATCGATGCTTACTGATGAGCTTTTGCAATCCCGCTATATCCGATATGTCGAAAAGCGGATTCAACTTTCGGAAAAAGAGATCGAAAGGACAAAACACCAACCAGAATTCAATCGCCTTGCGCAGATGTACTATAAGCATTTTACCAATGCCAGACACGTCTATGCGGAAAAATATCATCACAATATCATCAACGCCTTCAAAAAATTCCAGGATATGGGCAAACTGGAGGTGATAACCTGTGGAGCTACCCATGGCTATTTGCCCCTGATGAACAACAATGTGAATGCCATGCGCGCCCAAATCAACGTGGCGGTACAGCATTACGAAAAACATTTCGGCAGAAAGCCGCGTGGAATATGGCTGCCTGAATGCGCCTATGAGCCGGGTATAGACCAACTGCTCAAGGATGCCGGTATTCGGTTTTTTATTACCGAAACACATGGAATTCTCTTTGCCTCTCCGAGACCGAAATATGGCAACTATGCCCCTGTTTACTGTCCGACAGGCGTAGCAGCCTTCGGCAGGGATATGGAATCCTCCAGGCAGGTCTGGAGCTCAAAGGAAGGGTATCCGGGCGATTTCTTCTATCGTGATTTTTACCGCGACGTAGGCTTTGACCTTGATTATGATTATATACGACCATATCTCCACGGAGACGGCAAGCGTACCAACGTCGGCATAAAATATTACCGGATTACCGGCAAGACGGATCACAAAGAACCTTACTCGCCGGAAAGGGCGCAGGATAAGGCTGCCGAACACGCGGGGAATTTTATGTTTAACCGTGAGAAACAGATTGAACACCTCGCCTCGATCATGGACCGCAAACCCATCGTTATTGCGCCCTATGATGCAGAACTCTTCGGACACTGGTGGTTCGAAGGCCCTGACTGGATCAATTTCCTGTTCAGGAAGGTCGCCTTTGACCAAAAAACCATATCGCTGATTACCCCGATGGAATACCTCGAAATGTATCCCGTGAATCAGGTTTCCACGCCGTCTCATTCGAGTTGGGGATATAAAGGGTATAATGAGTACTGGCTGAACGACAGCAATGATTGGATTTACCGGCATCTTCACAAAGCGGCTGAACGTATGGTAGAATTGTCCCAAAAATTTTCGGATACAAACGGAAATGCCCTGAAAAACCGGGCGCTCAACCAGGCTGCAAGGGAACTCCTGCTTGCACAAAGCAGCGACTGGGCATTTATTATGAAAACCGGCACGATGGTGGAATATGCGGTAAAAAGGACGAAAGAACACCTCTTTCGTTTTACTAAACTGTATGATGATATTCGAGCCAACACTATCGATGCCGCATGGCTTTCTGAGATAGAAGGTAAAGATAATATATTTCCGGATATTGATTATCATGTTTATCAGTAGAGACAGGTTTTAAACCTGTCTCTACAATGGGAAAAATATTTTATCGTGTATTTTTAGGGGAGGAAAACTATATGTCATCCGAAATGATGAAATGGCCATACTTACCTGGTTTGGGTTCGTTCAGGGACGAGATGAATAAACTCTTTGAGAATTTCACGGGAAGAGGAGCCGCCGCAGGAATGGGTTTGACGCCTCCTCTGGATGTTTCTGAAACAGAAGAAAACATCCTCGTAAAGGTGGAAGTCCCCGGAATCGAACCAAAAGATATTGACATCTCGATTAGCGGTGACACCTTAACAGTTAAAGGCGAAAAGAAATCCGAAAAGGAAGACAAGGGAAAGAATTATCACTTTATTGAAAGGAGCTACGGGAGTTTTTCCAGGTCTGTCGGGTTACCGGCATCGGTAAAATTCGAACAGGTAAAAGCAGAATATAAGAAAGGAATCCTGGAGATTACCTTGCCGAAATCAGAAAAATCAAAAATAAAGAAAATTCCAGTAAAGGTTAGTTAGAGAATTTGTGAAAGCCACCAACAGGGTATAAAACGTGGAATAAGTAGTCCAGATCCCTGCGGGGAGTTTAATTGTGTCTTTTGAAAGGAGAAATCAGGAGAATGAAAGTGCCAAGAGAGGTTGGAAAACATACCAGGGATAAAGTCTATCGGGAAAACGATCCATATTTGCCGCCGAAGGGAAAAGGACTGGTGGATGTCTCTATTTGTAAGGATTGCACGGCCGTTTATCACAATAAAAAATGGTTCCTCGATGCCAAGCTTTACGAACAGAAAAAGAAATTGAAAAACATCAACTGGTTAACCTGCCCTGCATGTAAGAAGACAAAGGAAAACGTCCCGAACGGCGTAGTGACGCTGAAGGGCGATTTTCTGAAAGAGCACAAACAGGAGATTTTAAATCTTATTCACAATGAAGATGCGCGTTCGAAGAATTATAACCCTTTGAAAAGGATTATGAAGATCAACGAAAAAAAAGGTGAGATCGAGATACTTACAACATCAGCCAAACTGGCGCAGCGTATCGGGTCT
>DBJWYX010000242.1:0-4024 GCA_052360825.1 Candidatus Wunengus sp. YC64 | reverse complement strand
ATAATTACTGCCACCCCCATCTTCCATGCCGCATCGATCTGGCGCGACTTATTGATCAAGGGACACAACCCCAAAAGTTTACTCAGCACAATCCCGTCAAAGAAAAGGGCGTTCAGTAAGACGGGAAGAAGGATGATGTAATACTTATTTATGGTGGGAATTGTTTTTATGTGTATGATCATGCTGATAAACAGACAGACGCCCAACCCTAAAACTACTAAAGACGTCCTGGAAATTCCCACTTTTGGACGGGCTTTAGGTAAAGGAATCCCGCCATTTGTGGCCGATGCACATTCGCATACGGAGGCTTCCGGACATACAATTCCAGTTTTAATAAAAAAGGGACGCAAGAAGAGCCTAAAGGCTGCCAACGCAAAGAAACCGCCTACCGGCGTGACCATAAGGACGACCCGTGGGAATGTCTCCGAAAGCACAGGGAAACCCAAAATTGTTCCAAAACCCAGAGGCTCTCGCAAAAACGCAAGCAAGACCAGGGCCATAGAATACCCAAGGCATGCCTTAAAAATCTTCCTCTGTGCTTCCCAGAAATCCACCGTTAACCCTTCCGAGATTACTGCAAGCACGATGCAATTCGTGGTAATAAGGTCAATATATGCCTTTATATTGGCCGTAATTTCAGGTACAAATGCCTGTGCAAAAAATCCAAAGATGGCCACAAAGACGGATACAATAATCATTAAAAGTGAAATTTTATGATGTGTCCCGGCTGTGGATATCAGCCTTTTGAAAGGATAGACCAGACAAAAACTACCGGCAGTTACCAGTGTTACGCCGATTCCCATGGTCAGAGAATTTTCCAGTTTATTCGTTACCGCCAGAGAAGAACAAAATCCGAGTCCGGCGCCAGCCGTTAAGATGAGATTGTCCCTCATGAAGTACTTAGAAATCTTTCGTATGTTTCTTAATAATACTACCATGCAATCTCCTTTTGCCCTGCCCAGAATTCTTTCATGGCGTCATTGAGAAATGACTCGATCCCCCTGCTTGTATTCGTGGCGCCGGTAATCGCATCAACCTCATTATTGCCCTCAGCCGTTCTACCCCTGACCACTATTATTTTAGGTCGCATTTTCTTACCTGCAAATTGATTTTTAAACCGTTCTTCTGTAATTCTGCCCCCTAAACCAGGTGTTTCACTATGATCCAGCACCTCAATGCCTTTTAGTGTTTCCATGTCCGGTTCTATGCAAATGAAAAGCGACATGATACTTGACTTATTGTAACCGTATCCCAGCTTTGATTCTACAAATCCGACACCCTGAAGCTTTCCGTCTTTCACATACTTATACAATCTTTTTCCGCCCTTCGGTTTCTCTGCGGCTGTTTGTGTGCCTGCGGGCTGAATTTCAAAGGATGGTACTGGTGGCTCTTCTACGGTAATATTTTTCTTAAATACCTCCCGAATATCCTTTTTGTCAAAGCTCTTAAAGGTAAAACCCAGTAGTCTTTTTTCTATGGTACGATATGGTAGTTTAAAAATATCCAGAACGGCGCGTTTCTCTTTTATATCATAGTATTCGGCAATTTTGGGGGCTGTATAAAAATATACCATGAGAAGACCCGCACAGGGCAAAAAGGTAATCAAAATGATTGAAGCAATGCGGAGTATAATTTTTTTTAATTCTTCCATATATTTAATAAACCACGGATTTCACTGATTTTTCTGCTAAAATGTCAAAACTCTTTTATTACGAATACTATAGGTTAACGCAAAAATAAAGTTGTCATTGCGAAGGCGCAAGCCTGAAGCAATCTCAGGGAAGGATTGCTTCGCTCCGCTCGCAATGACGATTATATGTTACCTTACTTAAAACGTTCACGATAATTACGTACGATACTTTATTTTCACCATTAGTGATTGAATCGGTATAGCTAACAAATTCATAAGCAGTATTGAATACATCACCCCTTCTGGCAAACTGGTAAAATCCCTTATGAGCACGGTGATGAATCCGCACCCGGCGCCATATATCCATTTTGCAGCCTGATTATACGTCGTCGTTATTGGATCAGTTGCCATGTAAAAAGCGCCCAAAATTAACCCACCGCTCAGTATCTGGAATAATGGAGGAGACACTGCCTTACCCATAATTAACGACAAAAACACGGAAAAAATAAGCACACTCCCCAGATAGGATACGGGTATCCTCCAATTCACCACCCTGATTTTGATTAGCCACAAACCTGACAATATCAACGCCAGCCGGCACGTTTCACCCAGAGAGCCACCCGACGTCCCCACCAAGAGTGAAAGATACGATACAACTTCGCCATTGGTCTTAAATGCCGTCAACGGTGTAGCGTGAGTTACGGCATCGAGTCCGTAACGAAAAGAATGCAGGTCTGGCATGCCCACAAATGGCATTTGATAGCCAGTAACCAGGAGCGACGGAAAACAAATGGTTAAAAACAAACGACTGAACAGGGCAGGATTCACAAGATTATTCCCAACACCACCCAGCACATTTCTAAATAGAATGGCCAGCGCCGCTCCCAGGCCCACTAACCAAAGGGGCGATTGCGGCGGTAATATTGCGGGAATAAGGAGACACGAAACAAATCCACCCTCACTGATATGATCCTCCCGCGCGATAATAGCCCAGAGCACATCAACAACAAACACGCCAATAATAAACGAAACCAGCAGTTTGGATACAACGCATTGCCACCCAAAAAAATAGGTTGCGGGAAGCACCCATCCAATAACCAATGCCACAAGCACGGCCCCCATAAACCTTTTCACATCATAATTGTTTCGGATAAAGGGTTGTGTCTGAGTTGTTTCCTTTGCGCTGCGGAGGAGACCGTCAAATGCGCCAAAAATGGCGCCAAAAAGAAAATCGACCTTCGGATGGGTGTGAATAAAGAATTCCACCCTGTCGAGACTCTTACCGATAATTGGTTCAATTGGCTTAATCAATTTTTTCATTAGTTATTATTTGAACTTAAAAAGTCCCCTCTTGAGAGGGGATTTAGGGGTGGGTAAAGCGGTAATTCGTGAAATATTCACTGAGATTTCACGACCAAGGAACCCACCCCTAACCCCTCCCAAGAGGGGAATACTCCATGCAACCTTATAACCCGCATAAATAAAATAAAATCCTATACGAACGATGTTTACCATCGTTGATTTCCACTTACCAACGTCCCCAACCGACTGGGGCGTTACCAGAACCAGTTGAAATTGAATAACCGTTTCTCCTTGCCCATTCTCTTGCTGCCTCAGCAAGTTCTGGATGACCACAATTGAGATATGCCTCTGCCATAGTTTTGCCACCCTTTGTATTGAGCTTTTCAATCAATTCGGGGATTATCTCTTCTTTTCCAATACCTATAAAGGCATACAATGTGTTTTCAATAATGCCATAATCATTAGACTCTACATCCTTAAGTAAGACAACCTTAACAATGTTCCAGTGTCTTCTTAACGAATCACCATCTTTTCGTGCCATATAGGAATGAATTATATCCTTCGTTGCAGCAATCAAGGGTTCAATTGCAGGTGCGCCTATCTTCACCAGCGCATTTGCTGCGCACACTCGGACATCCGGGTCTATATTCTTCAGTGCAGTAATCAAGGGTTCAACTGCACGGGCATCCTTTATCTCCCCCAGCGCATCTGCCGCCCCCTTTCGGACAACCGGGTCTTTATCCTTCAGTGCAGCAATCAAGGGTTCAACTGCATGGGCATCATTAATCTTCCCAAGCGCCTCTGCTGCACTCCAGTTGACATCCGAGTGTTCATCCTTCAGTGCAGCAATCAATGGTTCAACCGCACGGGCATCCTTTATCTTCCCCAGCGCCTCTGCCGCCCCCTCTCGGACATACTGGTATTCATCCTTCAGTGCAGCAATTAAGGGTTCAACGGCACGGGCATCCTTTATCTCCCCCAGCGCATATGCCGTCCACTTTCGGACATACTGGTATTCATCCTTCAGTGCAGCAATTAATGGTTCAACCGCACGGGCATCCTTTATCTTCCCCAGCGCCTCTGCCGCCCCCT
>DBJWYX010000241.1:0-4040 GCA_052360825.1 Candidatus Wunengus sp. YC64 | reverse complement strand
GACTGGGACGGGAAATTATCATCGCTATTGTCAGTGAATACGGTCCGCAGGAAATTCCCAGAAAACTTTCTGATCCCTTCTGGTTTCAGGCATTGGGCTGCGTCCTTGGATTTGACTGGCATTCGAGCGGTGTGACCACAACCACCTGCGGGGCGTTAAAGGAAGGCATCAAGGGGCTTGAAAAGGAACTGGGACTTTTCATTGCAGGAGGCAAGGGCGCAACTTCCCGAAAGACGCCATCAGAAATTATCGGCGTTGGCGACCAATTGTTATGTGATCCCCAAAAACTCGTCTATGCCAGCCGGATGAGCGCAAAGGTGGATAGTAGCGCTGTGCAGGATGGATACCAACTCTATCACCATTCGTTTATCTTCACGAAGTCAGGAGATTGGGCTGTTGTGCAGCAGGGCATGAATGATGCCAATAAATATGCCCGCCGATACCACTGGCTGGGCAGTAAGGTTACAAATTTTGTTGTAGAGCCGCACCAGGCTATTTGCTGCGATTCTAAAGGAAATACTTTGAATATGGTGGCTGTGGAAAGTGAAGATGCAAGGCAGACTACCGTTACGCTCTCACGTCTAAAACCCGATACACTTCTGGGTGAGATAAAAAAGATACAGACGTTGTCCTTGCCTTCCCACCATCACATAAATGTTAAGGATATTCATCCTGACAGGCTTTATAGAATTTTTGTTAAAACATACGAACAAGTTCCACAAAACTTTGAAAACTTGCTTGGAATTGAAGGAGTAGGTCCAAAAACCATCCGGGCGCTTGCCTTGATTTCTGAGCTTATCTATGGCAAAGCCCCCAGTTTTAACGACCCTGTACGGTACAGCTTTGCCCACGGTGGCAAGGATGGCCATCCGTACCCTGTGGACAAAGAGAACTACGACCGTTCCATTGAAATATTAAGAAAGGCGCTCAAACAGGCAAAGGTGGGAAATAGTGAAAAGATGGATGCCATTAAGCGGTTGAATTATCTCGTGTATTAAAGTTAGAAAAGTGGTAACCATTTAGTTTTTTGTAAAGTACCAATATAAACCGTATTTCTCACATACTGCTGTCTTTTAAAGGAACATAAAATATAACACCCTCCCTTAGTTCCTCCCATCGTTCGACTGAGCTCATGACGAAGTCAAGGGAGGGAAAGTCTCCTCTCCCCTTGTGGGAGAGGTTAAGTGAGGGGGCATGTTTCAAAGAACTAACTTGATACGAAAAGTGTAAACAAGGAGAAATGGGGAAGAAAATAAAACTTCAATCCGTTTTGAAAGGTTTAGAAATATGAAAAATAAGATACAATGGTTTTTAATGATAGCAACTGTGGTATATTTCGTTCCTTTTATTGTATTTAGCTCGGAGGTGGGTAACAGGTTTGTGGATTTCAGCCTGGAAGACCCGCATGCAAAGAAGTATTCTCAATCCGATATAGAAGGCAAAATAACCCTTGTGGTTTTGCAAAGCCGGACTACCCTTCAGACTGCGATTGATTGCAAGACAGAGTTGAAATCCTTTGTCCAGGAAAATCAGAAGGTACAGATGATTTCAATCATGGATTTGAGGAAGAGACCTCCGCTCGTTCCAAAATCTGTGCTGAAGAAAAAGATTTCTGGACAGGACCCCACCGCAAAAGAAATCCCCTTTCTATTAGACTGGGATGGCGCTGTAACTAAGCCGCTTGGGGGTGAGGATAGCAAATGTATGGTATTGATTGTTGATCCTGCTTTGAACGTTGTATACAAACAGGAATATAAACAGGCAGCAATCGATAGCGAAATAAAACCGTTGCTTGCTAAATTATCCGGTGGACAAAAGTAAGATTACAAGCCGAAGAAGTACATCAACAATTTGTATGTTAATCTTTTGACCTGTGTTAGCGGAAGTATCCTTGATTATGCAGTTTCATATTGAAGTACTTTTAGCTGGTCAGGAGTCATCCGTACGCTCAGATTGAGAATCTCGATCCCTACTACTTTACCCTCGGCATTAAAATCCAAAACAACGCCGGGCTGTACCTCTTCCGATTCAACAATACTAGATTCATCCAGCCGAAAATAAAGCGCATCATTTTCTTTATCCACTTTTAATCTCATTTTTGTCTCCTTGCTCTACGGTCAAAAAATGCCGTAACTACTTTCTTTGGTGAAACACGAGGATTTACAACAACGTGGAGAATTCGTCCCCCATGTTCGATTATACTTTTGAAATAATGAATATTTTTATCTTCTCCTGTATTTTCCCAATCGGGGTCATTAGCAGACCTCCATATCCATTCCTCAGGAATATTTCGTTCCTTCAGCATATCTTGGATATGTGTCGATAATCTAAAATCCATACTTTTTGCAAGAGAAACGGCAAATGCGTGTTATCCTGTTTTTATCAAGAAATTATAAATTTTCTTTACCCTATTATCAACAGGAATTGATAGTGAAATAAAACCGTTGCTTGCCGAATTATCCAATGGACAAAAGTAAGATTACAAGCCAAAGAAGTACACCAACAATTTGTATGTTAAACTTTTGACCGTGGCTCATCCATTGATTCAATCTGGACGATTTCCTGAATCGGCTTGTAGCCATACCTTTCCGAGAAGCTCACCTTGTCACCTTGAGGGATAACGATAAGCTGAGTGATGAGGCTCATGAATAACTTCAGCCAGCTAAAAACTCTTTTGCACTCTATAAAACTTTTACAAGCCCCAAAAGTGACCTGTGCGTCTCGTTCAACTCCAGCGTTTTGTTAGCCATTTTTATCTTCATGCCATAACTTGAGAAGTTCTAAAAGCATCTTAAGAGTGTCTCGATATGTTGTAAGCAAAATAATTCCAGCAGCAGCATGATCCTTCACTGGATACTCGAGCTTAAAAAAACGATGCGCTGATAATACTCCGGCTGCTCTATCTGTGTGGACAGGATACATTCGACGTAGATTATTAAAGTTCTTTAGAGTATCCATTATCGTTTTGACTTTGTCTTCTGAAAAATGATTGTTTCTTAAAAAAGCACCTAAGACATCCAATGGTTTCGGTTCTTGTAACTCTACCTCCACATATTTTTTAAGATCAGATGAATTAATCGCAGTAGCAAGCCCACCAATTGAAGCCACTCTGTGTGCAAATGCTTCATGGTCATTACAGTCCTTGAAAAGTGCAACCAAGTGTCTTTCTTGTGGAAGTGCAAGAATGCACCCACCAGCAACTTCTCCAAAAATTGCATTGATGCTATCTCGCAAGTCTATAATTTGGGACGCAAGAGAGGCAGGTTCAGATTTCGCAATGGGATTTTCTGATGGAATATTAACCTGCATAGGATTTTAAAGTCAATATTAATGCGATCTGGATCGAATGGACATTGGTTAGGCGCACTATAAGTGGTTAATTGAATCTCTGAGTTGCCACCAAGTGTTTTTTCCACTGCTCTTGCATTTATGTGACGTTTTGCATATTCAAAAAGGATTTTCCTTAAATTGTCTTCGGATAAATTCCAGATTACTTCTAATGTGCGAGATATTCCAACAACTATACTTGCATATGAAGTGTTAGACTTCTCTTCCGGTTGTCCTACTAATGAAGTAGGAACATATGAATAAGAAACTCGATAATCTATTCCATCTCGAGTAACTGGAAGCCATTCATCTTTGAGAAAATGAATCGTGTAAGATTTACTCATAACTGTTTCATGTAACGGCTAATATTCATTTTTATCTTTATTCTATAAATGACAGCATGGTATATCATGCCATATCAGTTGGCAGGGAAAAGGAGAAGACGGAGAATAAAGAAATTCAACAATACTACTGCCTCTTATCGTTTAAAATTGATAATTTCGGTCTTAAACTTTGCGTCTTTGCGGTGAGCTAAAATATCAGTTCCTATGCCAGCCCGTACTTCTCGATATTCCTGTCTGCAATCTCCTGTATCTTTTGTATCTCTTCCTTTCCCTTTGGTGACTTGAAGAGGTGGGCGAAGCGTCCCTGGATCTTTAGGTATTCCTCTACAGGTGTTTTTGGAGACGAAACCTTTCTCACCTTTGTTACCT
>DBJWYX010000240.1:0-4049 GCA_052360825.1 Candidatus Wunengus sp. YC64 | reverse complement strand
TCGGCAGCGGCTTCATTGCCTGTCAGTAATTGTTTCATTATAGATATGCCCCCCGGTAAACTGTTTTTCATAAATAACGTTCGTCCTTCAATTATAAATCTCTATCGCCACGTCAGGACACATTATTGCGCATTTTTTACAACCGTCACATTCCGCATCTTCTCTGAACTTTATCGGATGCAGTCCGTATTCGTTGATCGTTTCGGATACTACTAACGATTTGTTGTGACATACAGGCACGCACAAAAGACACCCCTTACAATAATTCTCTTTTATCTTAATTACGGCCATAATTCGGATGTCCTCCCCAATTCAATTTCTCACGTAATACGCCGTAAAACGTCCTTGTTCCCGTATCAATCATCTGGACCTCGATATCAGACCGTTCGATCTTTATCTTATCGCCCATTTCTATTTCTGTAAAAACCTGTCCATCCACGGTAAAACCTGTACCACCCATTTGAGACAGGAGCTCCATCTCAATCTTTACGTCTCCCGAAACAACCAATGGACGATTGGTAAGTGTATGCGGACATATCGGGACGATAATAAACGCATGTAAATCAGGCGTTAACAGCGGACCACCCGCAGACAGGGAGTGCGCCGTCGAGCCTAAAGGAGTCGACACGATCAAACCGTCTGCCCTGTATGTCGCTACATTTTCACCGTTAATATTTAATTTTATAGAAATCAACCTTGAGAGGGATGAACGAGAAATTACCGCATCATTGATACCCGTGGATTCATCTATGATTTTACCGTCACGTACAACACGGCATAAAAGGAGCGTTCTTTTCCGGATTTGATAGTTTCCCGTAAATATTTTCTCCAGGGAAACGCACACATCTTTTTCCATGAGTTCCGCTAAAAAACCAAATCTCCCCATGTGCACTCCCACAATCGGTATCTGATTTCTTCCAAGCCCTCTGCACGTGGAAAGAATTGCCCCGTCTCCACCGAAAACTACCGCCATTTCAGCTCCTGTTTTTTCGATTTTTTTTTCTTTGGATAAATCAACAATTTCGATACTGACATGTTTCTCAAACCATGGTTTTAAACCCGCAATCGAATCATGAATCTTTTTCTTACTGAAGTCGCCAACAACAAGTATCTTTTTCATTCGCTTAAACGGTCAAACGTCGATTTCCTGCCTTGGTAAATGAACTGTGGATATCCATTAATTCAAGCGTTGCAATAAATTTATCGGCAATTCCATCTTCATCCAGACCTATATTTTTTAATATCAGATTCCGGGACCCGTGTTCCATAAAACGATCAGGAATTCCCATTCTTACAACCTTACCCGCATCTTCCCTTTCTTCAGTAACAAGCTCAAGCACCGCAGAACCGAAACCGCCCATCAAAGCATGGTCTTCAACGGTTGCTATCAATTTATGATTTCTGACTAAGTCCAAAATGAGCGTCCTGTCAAGCGGTTTGGCAAACCGCGCATTCACCACCGTAACTTCTATACCTTTTTCACTCAGTTTTTCCGCAGCATGCAAGCATCGATACACCATAGCGCCGTAAGCAAGGAGAACGCCGTCTGCGCCTTTCCTCAATACTTCAGCCTTCCCAATCTCAAATGTTTTGTATTGCGGATTGATTTCTTTGTCGGGAATGTCCTCTCTCGGATAACGGATCGCCACAGCCTTGCCGGAATCCAGGGCAATTTTTAACATAGATTTCAGCTCATTCCCGTCTTTTGGCGCCATCAGGATAATTTCCGGCAGATTCCTGAGATACGCAATATCAAACACACCATTATGCGTAGGACCGTCATTGCCGACAATTCCCGCACGATCCAGGGCAAACACAACTCCATTCCGTTGTAAGCAAATATCATGGAACACCTGATCATATGCCCTTTGTAAGAATGTCGAATAGATAGCCACAACGGGTTTTAGTCCCCCGACAAACAGCCCATTGGCCAAACCTACGGCATGCTGCTCGCAGATTCCGACATCGTAAAACCGGTCTGGAAATTTCTTTCCAAAAGCAGCAATACCGGTGCCATCAGGCATGGCTGCCGTAATCCCCACCACTTTAAGGTCTGCTTTCGCCAGTTCTATCACCGTATCCCCGAAAACCTTGGTGTAAGAAATCTTTTTAGGTTCCTCTGCAGCATGCAAAATTTTTCCATTACACATCTCAAACTTACCCGCACTGTGGTATTGTGTTGGATTTTGACATGCCGGTTCAAAGCCTCTTCCTTTTTCTGTTATTACATGCAGCAACACAGGGCCTTCGAGGTGTTTAATGTCATTCAATGTCTCAATTAATATTTGAAAATTATGCCCATCAATCGGCCCAAAATAATTAATCCCGAGATCTTCAAATATCTGTCCTGGGATTGCGCCTCTTCGCAGTAGCTCAACAACATGTTCCAATGTTTTTCCCACGGGTTTGCCAAACACAGGCAGCACATTGAGTATATTATGAATCTCTTTCTTGATATCGGCATACAGCGGAGCCGTTCTGATCTTATTCAAATACTTTGAAACCCCCCCAACCGTGTTTGATATGGACATTTCATTATCATTTAGTACGACCAATAAATTTTTCTTAAGGTCACCCGCATGGTTCAGCGCCTCCAGCGACATTCCTGCTCCAATGGCGCCATCACCAACAACAGCCACAATCGACCTCTTGTATCCAAGAATTGAGTCAGCACATGACATCCCTAAAGCTGCCGATATAGCGTTCCCACTATGACCACAGGTAAAAGGATCATAAGGACTCTCATTTTTGTCCGGGAAACCACTGAGTCCCTTATATTGCCGTAAAGTCGGAAACTTCGACTTTCTACCGGTAAGAATTTTGTGAACATACGCCTGGTGGCCTACATCCCATATAATTTTATCCCTCTTAAAATCGAAGCAGTAATGCAACGCAATGGTCAATTCAACTACGCCAAGATTTGAAGAAAGATGTCCTGGATTTTTCGAAACGGCATCCACAATGAATTCGCGAATTTCTGCAGCAAGCTTTGGCAGATCCGCCAGCTTTAGCTTTTTCAAATCTTCTGGATATTCAACAGAATCCAATAATTTACTCATGTTTCATTACCTGTTTAAACCTAAAAATAATCTATTTCAAGCTATTCCGTTTAAGTCCCCCTTAGCAAAGGGGGATTCAGGGGGTTGTGTTTTTTTCCGGGCTATCTTACAACCCCCTCGCCCCCTTTTCTAAGGGGGACTCTCTATGACATACATCGTATAACCCGCATAAACAAAATGGAATTCTCTATACGATTTATTTTGAATTATCACTTTGAGTGGAACCAGCCTCAAAATCTTTGGTGCGGAGGATGCCATTTTCATCCTTCACCAGGATTTGAATCTTCTTTTCTGCATTCTCCAGCAAGGCAACACACTGTTTGTACAGTTTAATGCCGTTCTCGTATTCGGACAGGGTCTCGTCCAGCGACAAATCTCCCTTTTCGAGTCGCTCTACAATATCTTCTAATCCTTTTAATGCATCCTCAAATTTTACCTTCGCCATAGATTAAAGTTTAGACAGGATTAACAGAATTTACAAGATTTTATATCGTGTTAGGAGAAAACTCCTGCCACTGATTATGCTGTTTGGTTTCGCTTCGTTTAACCCATTTTTATTTAAATTTGTCAATAAATTCCTTTGCAGCTTTGAGAGACTCTTTTACTAATGTTGCATTATGAATCAGTCCTCTATAATATCCGGCAATGTGTAAGGTGTCATAAAGATGTTCAAATTTCCTTGCGAGTTTGCCATTATGAGTTGCAAAATGTTTCTTTAGCGCAATCCTGTATGTGTCAACGGATTTAGGCAACTCCTTTTTATGCACACCTTTCTCCAGGAGCGCTTCGTTAATGGCTTCTAATATCGCTAAGTATGCAGTACTAAATGCTTCCCGCACGGGTTTGATGTCTACGTAATCATTATCTTCGATTGGTGTGCGTGCAAGTATCTCTTTTGCATTCTGTAAATATCTTAATGATTCCTTCATGCCTATTTCGTAACAGTTCAGCACCCCCACCTGACCTCCCCCATCGAGGGGGAGGAAACGT